>CAYWQG010000035.1:0-5354 GCA_964460635.1 Candidatus Woesearchaeota archaeon
CGACGAACAAAGGCAAAATGTTAGAAAACCAAACTTTCATTGAACTAAAAAGAAGGGGATACGAATTGTTTTATTTTCAGGAAAAGGGAGGATGCGATTTTGTGATAAAAGAAAAAAATAAAATTACTCGGGCGATTCAAGTTTGCTACGAATTGAACGATGAAAATATAGACCGAGAAGTTAACGGTTTAGTAGAGGCAATGAAAAAATTCAACCTTAAAAAAGGGATAATAATAACTTCCGACGACGACGACGAAATAATGAAAGACGGACTTAAAATAAAAGTCATCCCGGCGTGGAAATGGAATTTGAATTAATTTAAACGACCGAAGAACAAACTCAACTCCACTCCCAAAATCCTAACCGACCGACGACACGTCTTCCCTCGACAAAACCAACACTCCCAAATCTACCACCGACAACAAGCCGAGTTTTTACGACAAAAAACCATAACTAATTCAATACAAAAACTCTCTTTCAAAATATCTTCAAAAAATATCCTTACGCTTTTCTTACGTTATCAATAAGTTTATATAGACTTGTAATCTATTGTTACATATATATACCAATAAATAAAATGAAACAAAAATTATCAAACAACCCTAGGCATTATCCAACATTAAATACAGTAATTATGGTGGAGAAAACTCTCGAAGATTCTAGGAATAGTATCATCAAAGTTTCAGAATTAAAAAGAATGTTACCAAGGAAAGTTAACCACAATACACTTATGTTAATTCTTCAATATTTAGATTATAGCAACAAAATCGCTGTCGGGTTAAAAGGAATTACGTGGATACACAACTCAAACCCCCTTCTTAAAAAATCAATTCTCAAAGGAATGGAATTATAAAAAAGTAAGGGTTATCCTTTCCAAGGAGGCGGAAGAGGTTTTTAAATATCTCAACGAGCAATCGACAAAATACAAAAATGAAAGAAGTATTTTAAAGGCAATAAAGGAAAAATCAGAATTAATAAAGAAAAATTTTCAGTATGGGGACCCAATTGCAAAAAGATTGATTCCAAAAGAATATTCAAATAAATATGGTATAACAAATTTGTTCAGGGTGGAGCTTCCGAATTTCTGGAGAATGGTTTACTCTGTAACAGAAGGTGAAAATAGAATAGAAATAATTGCGTTTATCCTAGATATTTTTAACCATAAAAAATATAATAAAAAATTTAAATATTAGATTAGACAAATTTTTCCAACACCGACAAACCCCGACGACTTAACAATTCTTCTGACGCCCCGCAATCCCCTTCTTATCGACACCACGATTCTTCCGACGTTACGAACTTTTTTACGACGATGTTTGTTCACTTGTTAAATTCCCACAATAAAATAGATTCATTAAAAACATCTTAATAAAAATCAAAAAGTTTAAATAGTAAAAATCATGTAAAATAGTAATAAAACTACTAATATGCACTAAAAATAATAAAAGGAAAATGCAATTAAGTAAACTTGAAAACCTGGCTTATGAAGAGATTAAAAAAAACGAACTTATAGTTTTTAGTGTAAACGATTTATCTCTTTTGCTCAAATTTAATAAAACTAAAATTTATAATTTACTAAAATCACTTAAAAAAAAGAAAATTATAAAAAGCATAGGGAAAAGAAAATTCTCACTTTTAAATGTGAATGAATTTGAAATCGCTTCAGAGTTAAATTTCCCCTCTTATATTTCATTTTGGTCGGCATTAAATTATTATGGTTTTTCAGACAATACCCCAAAGAAAATATTTATCGCGACAACAAAATATTCAAGAGAAATTAAAAATTTTAAATATATTACTTTCTCAAAAAAAAGATTTTTCGGGTATAATCTAATTGGGAAAATGAATATTGCAGAAAAAGAAAAAGCAATAATAGATTCTCTAATTTTGCCAAAATATGCCGGAGGAATAAAAGAAATTAAAAGAGCACTTCAAAGTTCTCTTGAAAAAATAAACTTGAACAAACTTATTTCTTATGCACTTAAAATGGAAAGTAAAGCAGTCATAAGAAGATTGGGTTATCTTCTTGAAATTCTAAATATAAAAAATTCAAAAAAACTTCAAAAAGGAATTGGAAAGGGCTTTGAGTTATTGGATCCAACTCTCGGAAAAAGAAACAATTTAAATAAAAAATGGCTTTTGGATATTAACATATGATAACCCTTAATGAATTAAACAAAATAAAATTATTGAGAAAGACCAATCTTTATTATGAAGAAAAAGAATATCTTCAATACATCTTTTTGAATGCGATTTCAGAATATTCTAAAGAATTTAGGTTTAAAGGAGGCACCTGCCTTAGAATCTGTTTTGGACTTGAACGGGCATCAGAAGATTTAGACTTTAGCACGATATTAAATCCCAAAGAAACAAAAAAGATTGTTTATAAATGTTTAAAAAATTTTAATTTATTAAATATTTCTTATGACATTCCAACAGAGAAAGAATTTGAAAAAAATATTCGGTTTGAAATACAATTTAAAGGGCCATTATTTAATGGGAATTCTAATTCTACGAATTCTCTAAAAATAGATTTCCATCATCAAAAAATAAAAAACACCGAAGCGAAAGTAATTAAAAAATTATTTCCCGACATTCCTTTATTTGTGATTCCAGTTTCGCCAGAAAAAGAAATTTTATCAGAAAAAATAAGATCTTTAATCAATCGTAAAGAACCAAAAGATTTGTATGATTTATGGATTCTTTTTAATAAGGGGGTAGAAATAGATAAAAAATTAATTAAAAATAAATTAAAAGAAGAAAAAAGCAATTATAAAAATTTAAAATATCCTTCTGAAAAAGAGTATAAAACAGCTCTGACAAATTTAATAAAATTTTTACCAAATTATAATCAAGTAGTCAAAGAAGTTTCAGATAATTTAAATAAAATATTCAAAAATAAAAAATAAAGGTTCAAAGATTAAAATTAGACTCAATCATTGAAGAAATTTTAAAACCATTAAATTATTCCCAAATCCACCACCCCGACGAACTCCCCTCATCAACGAACACCGACAAAATATCACATATTAAAAATATTAACAAAAACAGACAATTCAGTAATATTTGTTAATAAGAATAACAAATTAACACGATTAACCAAAACATTTATATAACTCATTTTGGTTAATAAACTATGTCGATAAAAAACGATTTAATTTCAAACGCAAAAGAATATTTTGGAAATGAATTTTCTGCCCAAAAAAGAAGACAATATAATACCTCAGTAACCTTATTTTTCAAAATCATTTCCGCCCTTGCTGATTTATATATTTTAGACAAAAAACAATTAATCCCACCAAGCCACTCAGATAGATTTAGAATTTTACAAAATAACTACCCAAAAATTTATGAATACTTAGATAAAGATTTCCCATTTTATCAAGATAGTTACAGAATTAAATTAAATTTGGAGGTATCCAAAATATTAGAAAATGATTGCAGAAAACTTTTTAGAATTAATAAAATTAAAATCTAAGAAATACAGAAAAAATAAAGAGATTTTTGATATTGTGTTGTATGGATCCTCTGCGAAGGGTAAGAGAGAAGCAAATGACATCGATGTTTTATTTATATTTCATAAATTACCCTTAGAAAAAAGGATAAACATAACACAAGATTTTAAGAAAAAACTTACGAAAATAAAAAAGATAGATATCAAATCAATAAATTTGGATGAGTTTTTTGACCAAACTTTCATCGCAAGACAAGGCGTATTAATTGAAGGAATAAGTCTGATCAATGGCAAACCACTGTCATCAAAAATGGGGTTCAGTGGTTTCGGCCTATTTTCATACAAAACAGCAGGACTCTCAAATAACAACAAAGTAAGATTTTTTTACGCATTAAATGGGAGAAGGGGTGATAACGGATTTTTAAAAAGAACAGGTGCAGAAAAGATAAGTAATGGAGTAATTTTGGTTCCAATAATAAATACTGATTTATTTAGCGAATTTTTAAGAAAATGGAAAATGGAATTTAATATTAAAAAAATACTGATTTCAGAATACAAATGATTTCAAAAAAAGAAATAAAAGAAATTGTAAAAAGAAAGAGGAAAAAGATAAGTCATGAAGCCTATGTAAAATTAGATAGAATATTATTTTTAAAGGTTAAAGAATATCTAAATTATGCGACAATTAACGCAGATATGGAAGGAAGAAAGATAATCAAAGCAAGAGATTTCAATAACTAACACTCCACTCCCAAATCTACCAAACCGACGATAAACTCCCATAATTGGAAACCAAAACAAATATAAACTAAAGTTTACTTATATAAACTAAAATGGACATATATAAACAAAAGTATACAAAGTTACAGCAAGAGATAGTGAGATTTTTATTCGCAAATCTTGGAAGGAATTTTAACCAAAGGACAATAGCAATCAAATTAAAAGTTTCTCCAACTGCAGTTAAAAAATCAATAACATTATTAAAAAAAGATAAATTAATAAGAGTTGGTTTTGATAGGGTTTCTAATAGTTCTGAAATTTCCCTCAATTTGGACAACGAGAAAATATTTTATTATAAGAAATTAGAAAATTTAAGATTGATTTATGAATCAGGATTAAAAGATTTTTTGGAACAAAAATTTTTAGGAAAAACCGTCGTCTTATTCGGATCATTTTCAAGAGGAGAAGACACATTTGAGTCAGACATAGATATCGCCATAATTGGGCAAAAAGAAAAAGAAGTTGACTTAAAAGATTTTGAAAAGATTTTTTCAAAAAAGATAAATATCCAATTTTATGATTCAATTGAAAAGATACATAAAAATTTAAAAGAGAACCTTTTTAATGGGATTGTTTTATCTGGGGGATTTAAATTATGAAACTCCCATTTGAATTTAATTATTATCTGGAAAAAGGAATTGTGAGAAAAATTAAGCCAGATGTTTCTCGTGCGAATTTTTTATATAATGAATCAAAAAAGTCATTCAAGGGATTAAAAATAAGAGTGGAGAAATTGGGTATTGATGAGTTTAGTGCGAATTCTATAATTAAAGACATCTATGATATAATAATGCAGATGGTTCGGTCAAAAATGCTAATTCATGGTTTGGTAGCATCGGGAAATTATGCGCACGAATCAGAAGTCGCATATTTAAGAGAATTAAAATTTACTGATTTAGAAATATCATTCGTGAATATTCTGAGAGCATCAAGAAATGGTATAAATTATTATGGAAGAATGTTCGATAAAAATTATGCAATGGATTGTTATAACTTTTTAGAATTAACATCAAACCACTTAGGACTTTAAAAAATTATTACAAAACAAACACCCATCCCCCCTCGACAAAATCAACAAAAATCAACAAACACCTGTTCCCACGACAAAACCCACACTCCC
>CAYWQG010000036.1:0-5340 GCA_964460635.1 Candidatus Woesearchaeota archaeon
AATTTATTCCAGCCGTTACATTTTAGAATACCTGCGAAATCGTCTTTTTGTTTTCTATTTTTTAATTCCAAAATATTTATAAAGCTTGAAAGTATAAATCTTTTCATAGCTTCTTTATCATCCCAATCCTCAAGTTTTGAATAAATGATGTTTACCAGAGTCTGAAGTTTTGAGGATGATTTTTCATCACTAAAATATTCTTTGAATTTCTCAAAGTATTGCCAATCGGATAAATTATAGGGTCTATTTTGTTTTATCTTTAGAAACCTTTTTGCTTTATCTTTTCTATAATAAATGTCATTTCTTCTTGTGTTTGTATCCATAAACTCAAAATCAAAGGTATTGGGATAGATAGTAAACTTATCGGTGTCGGCGGTATTTTGTGTTGTGTCAAGCCACTGTTTTCGCTTGTCCGCCGTATAAAGATAAAATTCATACCTACCATTTCCTTCTGTTTTTTCGTAAAGTGAATAATAGTTTTCACAATCAGCAATTTTTTCAGGTTGCGCGCTATAGTGAAAAACCTCTTTCTGCCGTGCTTTTAAATCCTTTCCAGGCAATTCTTTTCCTAAGTGTCTCCATTCCATACAATCTCTTCTGATGTTTCTCAATGCTTTTATCCCAACATAAAGAGGCTTTTTGTAATTCTGAACGACAATCCCTATATGCAGGGGAAGTTTCCCATAAACCCAACGGAAATTTTCCTTATATCTCTCTTTTATTTTTTTAAGTAGAACAGGTACTCTGTCAGCTGGTATTGCAAACTGCCAGCTTATGGGCGTAGGGCTGAGAATTGAGAGAATTGGTTTGTATGTATCTAAATCTACATCTGTAATTTTAATATTATAAGTTTTTTTGTTTTTTCCTTGTTCTGAGTGTTCTTCTATCTGCCATTCTTGATTTATTAGTTTTTCAAAGACCTTTTTAGAAATGATAAAGTCCTTATCATTGTTTTTATATAATTCTTGTAAATAAGCGGGATTAAAGACTTTTAAAAACTGCTCAATACTATCAATTAAATAAAGTTGATTTTCCTTTTCCCAGAAATGTAAACCTTTATAAACATATTCTTTGTCTATACAATCTGAAGATTCACTATTTAAAATTTCAACATCTAAAATAACTCTCCGTTGCCGCCACTTGGGTATTTCAAGGATATTCACTATATTTGACAAAATCTCTTCAAAAAACTCCCTTGTTGTCTCCCATATACGCCTGAGCCTTGCAGGGGACGGATTTTTGCGGAGAAGGAATTGAAGAAGAAGAGTGGATAAAAATTCTATGTCAGAGTTATTGAGGTTTTGCCATTTAATTTTTCTTTTTTCAAAATCTATCTTTTGTTTCTTTGATTCCTGTTTTGTATCATCCCAATCTTTTAATTGTTTGGAGATAAACTTTTCCCATTCATGACCAATTGAGCGTTCTAAAAGGATATTTTTTAAATAATCAGATAAATTAATTCTATTGCGTAAACTTTTATCAACAAAATCCGAAATGGTTGTATTTTTGAGTTTTTTATTTCTTCCATTCTTAGTTTTTAACTCGTTAAATAAATTATCAAGTGTCTGCGAATAATTACAATTATTTACCACCAAACTATTAACTAAATCCCCATTTAGCCACTTGTCCAGCTCAAACTTTAAAGTAACAAGAGCAATTTTTCCATTTTTATCCTGAAGTTCTCCTGTCCAGATTGTCTCATCGTTTCTGTTATCAAGCCAATTATTTAGCCTATTTTTGTTTCTACCATCGCATACATTACAAATTAAATCGTCTTTATTCTTTTTATTTGCAAGACGCATTCTGCAAACCTGACAGATTCCTGTAGGATTTTCATCATGTTTCAGTTTTTCTGTAAAATCTTCAGGCCTTTCCTGCTTTAAAAAATTCTCTTTTGCTTTTTCAATTAAATGTCCAAGATTCATCAAACCGCGGGAGGGTTTTGTAAGAAAAATGGCCGGGTAAATTTCACCGTCAAATTTATTTTCAAAAATATTCAGAATTTTTTCTTTCAACTCATTTAAATCCGAATGAATTTCATAAAAATCACCTTTTTTATCTCCAATTGCATTCTCCGGAACCAGAAAGTAAATGCCGGTCTCATCTTTATAAACTTCGTTCCCAAGAGTATAACCAATTTCGATTATTTCTTTTATTTTATCGTCAACTTCATCCGCGGTATCCCGATACCATTTAATTGATGCGGCTTTTAAACCTTTTTCGGCAAGCTCAAGTTTGTCGTATTGAATGCCGAGGATTGACCATCTGATTGATTGGGGATTATCTACATAATTTAGATTACTATTATCCAAAAGCATTGCAGCAAGAGCAGATTTAAACATTGTGGCCGTCATATATGCTTGCTCATAGAGAGTAACATCATTTATTGGGAAACGAGAATCGCTTAACAGGGAAGAATAAATATTACAAAAAATATCTTTAAATTGTTTTCTATCATTTTTGAACTTAAAAGTATTGTTTCTCAATTTCTCAATTAGTTTCTTTATATCTTCTTTACAACTCTCTCTGTTTTTATCTAAGCTTTCTTTGTTTACAATTTTCCTTAAACTACCAAAAGCATTAGAAATATAAAGTTCGGGTAATTGATTGCAATCATCCGGCGATCCTTTATCAATTCCCGAATTTATATTTTCACAACCCCTTGTTAAAATTTTTTGAATATCATTTTTTCCACTTCTCCAATCTTTTAATAAATCATTAAAAAGATTTAAATTTTTCCCATTAAAAGAAAAAGATAATTTATCTAAGTTTACTTCTTTGCAAAAATTGTCGAAATTAAAGTCAAGTTTGTTGCATTCCGGAAAATAATCTATTTTCCGTTTGCATGATTCTTTTCTAACATTAATATTTTTCCATTTATTAATATTAGTCTTCTCTAATAAAATAAAGAAACTGGCGATTTCCGCTTTTAGAATTTCATCTCTGTTTTTGATAAGAGTATCAATGTTCAAATTAGTCATTATTCCATCCCTCCGGAACATTCACCTCAGTTCTATTGCAGATAACTCTTTTCTCTTCCAAACTAAATTGCCCCCAGCCCAATTTTGTCTTTGCCCCAACGCCGTTTTCAGAAACTTTTTCAATACAATCAGTTAAAAATTCAACATCTTTTCCAATCTGCTTTTTTAACTCATTCTCATCTGTCAGCACACCATCAAAGGGTATATAAACAATCTGCAATATTCCGTTTGTGTCTTTCGGCACAACTTCATAATGAATGGGATTTGTTCCTGCTCTTGTTTTTCTGCTGTGAGGATTGATTATCTCAAGTGAAAGTTTATCAAAATAAGTAGGATAAAATATCACCCTTCCTTTATGAATTGTAAGATATGACGGTAAATCTTCGCTTGAATCGTGAAAATTTATTATCAATTTTTCTTCAACCCAGCTATCTATTTCAGATTTATCTTTTAAGCTATCAATGTCTTTTTTTGTCAGTTTTAAGCCAAGCTCAAAAAGAAAGAATTTAATCACTTTTTGCATGTCTAATTCTCCTTCATTTTTAAGTTTTCTCTTAATATTTTCTAAGAGTTCTCTGAACTCATTTGACCCCGTACCAAAAATGCGAATATAAGACTGGATAAGTTTGTTTTCTTTTTTGAGGTCTGTTTCTTCGTTTATCAAATCTTTGAAAGCACTTGCGATGGCACCTTTCCAACCGCTTCCTCTTATCATTGGAAATTTGAACACTTTTTCTTTTAATATAGGATTATCAATCAAATAAAAATCATCGTCACCACGAGAAAAGTAGGGTGCGGTTAGTTTTATTTTTACATGAAAGAAAAAAGAAAATGGAATAAGTTTATCCGCTTCAGTTTGTAGATTGTTTTTAACAATTATCCCTGAATGTTTTTCTATTTTATCTTTATTAACACTATATTTTTTATTATTTTTTATTATTTGTTTAAACCATGCCAAAGCAAATTCCGTATTTTTTAGGTTTTTAAATTTATTATCATTTCGCTTATTATCGTTTGAGAAAGTAAAAATATGCTCGGAATCAGCATCGTTCATGTCTTTCAGTTTTTTGCCATCAAGCAGCTTATATTTATAAGCCCATTTAAGAAAATGAATTGGATTGTTTTCTTTATACTCCAATCTCTCGTTTATGGTTTCATAATAATCATTCATCTCACTTTCTCCTTTCAGTCGCCTCAATTCTTTAAAATCTTTAATTACGGTTTTGGGTGAGTTTTTACTATTAGAAGCTTTTCTATTTTTGTTCATCTTCTTATTTTTCTTTCTTCTTATTTTTCTATCACCTTTCCCCATTGGTATCTCCTATAAATTTAAAATCCCTGCGATGGAAACAAATCCGCCCTTTAACTGTCCGTTTTCTTCATGAATCCACGGGATTATTTTTGATAAACTAATTCGCATCTTTACCCTCCAAATTTTGAGTACTTATCCATCAAGTTTTTAAAAGTATTATCATAATTATGTTCACTAAATCCTATTAAAAAGACCTCATTAGTCTTTCCTGCCAAATGCATTGAAAAGTAAAAATCAGATGCCATACTTTGTTTGCCAAAATTTTTTTCTCTATAATATTTTGACTCTTTTAACCGTTGAAAATGTTTAAAATTGAAGCCTAATATGTTTCGATTATCTTTCGATAGGTCAATTTTTATTTTCCTTGAATCAAACAGACTTTGTTTAAGAGGGGATAATTGTATTGTATCCAAATTTTGGTTAGACTCAATTTTTACAAAACCAAAACCAAAGGACTTTTTTCCACCAATTAAAATTATTTTTTCTTCATAAAAATTTAAAAATTTTTTAAATTCATCATAATATCTATCAGCTATCGTTAAACTAATAGAAATATCTTTGAATATTTTTATTTCATCTTTACCATTAAACAATAATTTATTAATCCAAAATTCTGAACTGTTAGCTCTTGCATTTGTTAATTTGTTATATAAATAATTATAATCAAAAGAATCCCTGTTCAAACTTAATTCCCTACATTCAATATTTTTAATTTTTATTTGACTTTTCCAGCCTGTGCATCCGAAAATCTGAGAGATCAACGGTAATTTGATTTCATCAAGGACCTTTTTAATATTTAATTCTTTCTCTTTCTGGA
Source organism: Candidatus Woesearchaeota archaeon (assembly GCA_964460635.1). Classification (GTDB taxonomy): domain Archaea; phylum Nanobdellota; class Nanobdellia; order Pacearchaeales; family GW2011-AR1; genus CAYWQG01. The sequence goes on from CAYWQG010000036.1 coordinate 5,111, forward strand.
GGTATTTTATAATAAGGGAATTCAAAGTTTCCTTTTTATTGTAAACCTTTATATATGCATCAATATCATCTACAGAAACTCCACTATCATTTAATTTTTCAGTATCAATTTCTATACTTTTATAATAGATATAAAACCAAAATCTCAAACTCCCCATCAAACTTGATGGCCTTATTTTACTATTTTCTCCCCACGCATCACCCGTCCAAATAGGCGTAATAGTTTTAAAT
>CAYWQG010000037.1:0-5228 GCA_964460635.1 Candidatus Woesearchaeota archaeon
AAAGAGAGTTTTTAATTAAGATTAAACTCTTCTAAAGAAAATTAGAGAAATACTTCTTTAAGAATGAGAATACTTAAAAACTCTTTTCTATAAATTTGAAAATGGAATTAGTTGCACTTTTATCTTCGGGGAAGGGAACTTGGGCACAAGTCTCTGGACTAATGAATGGCAGGGAATGGGAAAAAATAGTTCTTTTGGGAGATGATTTTTCAAAACAATTTACTTCAAAAAAAGATTTTGAATTTATAAAAATAGATTTTAAAAAGAGATTAAAAGAATTACAGGATGAAATTTCAAAGAAACTTAAAGGAAAATTTGATGGCACAGAAGTTGCTTTGACCATTGCCTCCGGGACGGGAAAAGAACACATGGCTTTAATTTCTGCACTCATAAATCTTCCAGTTGGAATAAGATTTTTTGCTTTGACACGAGATGGAATTATAGATTTATAATTTTTTTAAAAAATAGCAAGACCCCAGAATAATAAAAGAAGTGCGATTATACCTAAGAATATGAATGTTAGAAACTTAAAACTTTTTTCTGCTATTTTTTCACTTTTCGTTATCGCGAAAATAGTTAAATAGAAAAATCTTCCTCCGTCGAAGATTCCCATTGGGACCATATTTATTATTCCAACACTAAAAGCAATTAAAACTAGCCACCATAAAAAGTTATAGAAGAATTTAGTTAATCCTGGAAGAGTATTTGCTTCATAAAGAACATAAGGTTTTTTGAAAGAAAGGAGAGAAATTATTTTTTTGGTGGCTTTATTCGTCGAAGGCTCCAAAAATCCAACACCCAAAAAAGCTTCACTTTTATTCCTTGGATTTTTTCCTAAAATAATTTCTTTTGTATAAATTCCATTCTTCCCTTTTAGACTAATATTAATTTTTTCTCCTGGATGGTATTTATCTAATTCCTCTCTAAGAGTTTCTTCATCGATTGTTTTTCTTCCATTTATTTTCGTTATTGCTCCACTTAAATTATTTCTTATTGCAGGAGCATCATAAAATAGAGTTAAACCTCCTAAACTTTTATTTTGCAACTTCAATAAATTTTCAGTTCCAATAAATTTTGTTCCTTTAACTTCAAAAACATTTAGACCATTTTTCTTTGTAAACTTTAAAATATTTTCATAAGAATGATTTTGAATACTTATCTTATTTATCGAAGAGATTGCATTTATATTTACAAAGGCAGAAGGATAACTACTGAAGACCATTCCGACTGGAGAATAAGCTGCCTGAAAAAAGAGGAATAAAGCCACGAAAGCGATAATACCGGTTATTATGTTTGCGAAAGTTCCTGCAGATAGAACTGAAAGTTGTGCAAAGATACTCTTCTTTTTCATTTGTTTATCATCCGGTTCTACAAATGCTGCCAGAAAGACTGGAAAAAAATTAGGGAAAAAACCAAATCCCGTTTTCTTTATTTTTATCTTATTATGTGCTGCAAATATTCCGTGGAAAAACTCATGAGGTATTGCGATTATTGCAAGAATTATAATCCAGTAGATGAAATAAAAAGGTGGAAGAAAATCTAACTTGAACAGCCTCGGCAAATAAGGAATCAAAGGCATTATTGGAGGAATCTTAACCGCCCGGACAACTTCACGATTGTTGATATAGATAAATAAAATTTTACCAAAAAGATAAACTGCCCCAACCATTAAAATATATCCGAGACCGATAGAAACGAAACTCAAGACATTCAAGGTTTTTTTATATTTCTCTCCAACTTTCTTTATTATCTTTATTCCCCAAGAAGTTTTATATAAAAGTAGGAGCCCTTCTTTTTTTACATTCTTCCTATCTTTGTATAGGAAATAAGAAACGAAAGAAGCGAAGAGAATTAACAGTGATAGATCGTATATTAAAAAACTCATTTAACTTTTCTTCTTTAAGGGTCTAAACTTTCTTTTTTTACACTTTCTACATTTAATAAGCCCCTTTAAAATTTTTTGTGGGTCGGCTTTCTGTTTCTGTTTACAATTCAAACATACAAATATATTCTTAAATAATCTATTTTGTGCTTCTAATATTTTTCCCATTAAATTTTCCTCTTTATGATTCTTTGATCATTAATTTCCCAGTATTCCACTTTAGAATTTTCTTCAATTTCTTTTTCTATTTCTTCAGATATTTGAATATCAAAATTCTCAAACGTTTCCAGATCCATAACACTTGCCGTTTTGTTTCCGAGGGAGAGTACCTGTCCCTTTCTCTTGTTTACTAAGGGAACTTCAAACCGGTCATGCCCTGGAGAAACCATAACTTTTTTACTTCCTGTAAAAATTCCAACAGCTTCGAGCCTAACTTTTGCGTGCCCGTGTTTTCCAGTTTTGCTTATATCTACTTTTCTAACGGCGTACGGTTCTTTTTCTATAAAGATATTTGTTCCAATTTTTAACTCAGTTGCGTTAATTATTTTTGCAATCATGCTTTTCCAAAAAAAAATAGATTTATAAATATTTTTAATTCGTAATATCTATGAAATTAAAGAAAGGAGACTTTATAGAAATAGAATTTACTGGAAAAGTGAAGGGAGGAGAAGTTTTTGATTCCACTATTCGAGGTTCTTCTAAGGAGAAAAAGTCACAACCATTCGTTTATAGCTTGGGAAATGGAATGTTTTTGGAGGCTCTTGATGATTTTTTGATTGATAAGGAACCTTCAGAATATGAAATAGCCCTTAAACCTAAAGAGGCTTTTGGAGAAAGAAATTCTTCTTTGGTCAAATTGATCCCGACCTCGGTATTCCGAAAACAGAAACTAAATCCCATCCAAGGGGATGTTTTAGATTTCGACGGTAAAATGGGAAAGATTTTATCTATTTCGAGCGGAAGAAATTTAGTGGATTTCAATAATCCTCTTGCCGGGAAAGAAGTAGAATACAAAATAAAGGTTCTAAGAAAAGTAGAAGAGATGAATAAAAAGGTAGAGTCTCTTAATAAATTCTTCTTTAATAAAAAATTAAAATTTGAAATGAAAGATAAAAAATTAATTTTTAATGTAGAGAAAAAATTAATTCCTTTAATAAATTTGTTTCGAGAGAAGTATAAAAATTTACTTGGAGTTGATTTAGAGGCTAAGGAATTAGTGAAAGAAGACAAAAACAAGAAGATTTAGTTTATTATAAATGGGTTTTAGAGTATAACAATTTTTATAAATCTTAATTCCCACTCTTTCTTATGGAAGAAATTTATAATAGTTCTCTTGATGAGAATTCAAATCGAGAGAATTCAAAAAAGAGGGATTTAAAAGAGATTGACGAGGAGCTTTTAGAACTTTTAAAAAATCAAGCTTCCAGAATAAAGGTTATTGGTATTGGGGGAGGTGGAGGAAATTCTTTGAGCCGTATGAAAGAGATTGGAATAAAAGGAGCTGAATTAATCGCGGTTAATGCAGATGCCCAGGATTTATTATACGCGAAAGCCGACAGGAAAGTTCTTATTGGTAGGGAATTAACGAGGGGTTTAGGAACCGGTAGTAATCCAAAGAAAGGTCAGGAAGCAGCGGTAGAATCGGCAACAGAATTGAAAAAAAAGATTGGCGATGCAGATTTAGTTTTTGTTACTTGTGGAATGGGGGGTGGAACCGGAACAGGGGCCGCACCGGTAATCGCAGATTTAGCTAGGAAGCAAGGCGCTTTAACAATTGCGGTCGTTACAACTCCTTTTACAATAGAAGGCAAGAATAGAATTGAAAATGCGATGGAAGGACTTGAAAGATTGGAGTCTGCGGTGGATACTTTAATTGTAATACCTAATGATAAATTATTAGAAATTGCTCCCGGACTTCCTTTACATACCGCCTTTAAAGTTTCGGATGAAATTCTAACAAACGCGGTAAAAGGAATAACTGAATTAATAACGACTTCTGGATTGGTTAATTTAGATTTTGCTGATGTAAAAGCTGTGATGGTCAACGCAGGGGTTTCTCTAATTGGTATGGGGGAATCTGACGCAGAGAACAGAGCCGAGGATGCTATCCAGAAAGCAATAAATAATCCTCTTTTAGATGTTGATATTTCAGAGGCTAAAGGAGCCCTCGTCAATATAGTTGGAGGGGTAGATATGAGCCTTGACGAATCTAAAAAAATAATAGAGATTATTGGTTCTAAATTAAGACCGGATGCAAAATTAATTTGGGGGGCACAAATTTCTCCAGAGATGGATAAATCAATAAGGGTTTTAATTATTGTAACCGGGGTAAAAAGTTCTCAAATTTTAGGAAATTCTGAACCTCTCTCTTCCATAAAGAACCAAGAGATGGAAGATGAACTTGGAATAGAATTCTTTGAATAATTGTAGAAACATAAGTTTTTAAATAAAATTCTCTTTAAGATTTTATAAGTTGGGTAGTCAATTTCGGAGTTTTTCCGAGGAAGGTCCGCCCACTATTATAATGCCACTCTACGAAAGTAGAATTGTCGCGAGGCAAAGCTCTGTCATAGAAACGACACAGTTTCCGTCGAGTTATGAAAATGTCTGGAACTATGAAACGGAAAATTTGATGGAACGAACATCTTGGCAAGTGCAAGGTTAAACCGCTTAGTCAAATATTGACATTTCGATTCGAATACGACGAAATACAGAAGGTGGCCTATTCCCAACTTATAATTTAAGATTAAATCTCAAGTCCTTTTTTCTTCCTTAGAATTTCTCTATAGATATTGAGAAGAAATAGAAATGCTAAGAATGCAAAAATCTGAGAGAAGAAAGCTGCAAAAGATACGAAGAAATTTTCTTTCAAGAAAAAATAAGTAGAAATTTTAAGTATTGGCAAATAGACTAAGAGTTGTAAAGTTCCTGCAACGGGGGTAAAATAACTTAGTTCTTTTATTAATTGTTTTCCTGAAAATCTATTTTCTTTTTTTTCCTGATTTATTTTAGCAGTTAAAAAAAACAAAGTTCCCCCGATGAAAGAGCCGATTAAGACATACCAAGAAATTAAATTTGAATTAGTTGTAAAACTTCTTCCCACGATTGCAGCAATTTGTACCCCAAAAAAGCCCCCCAATTCTCCATAAAGAATTTGTTTGTTAAATTCCTTAAGAGAACTTATTGATCTTTCCATATCAAAATATAAATTAACCTATTTTTAAACTTGATTATTACTAAAATTTAAAAAGACAAATATCTTTCTCTTTTTACGGGATCTTAGCTCAGCGGGAGAGCGCACGACTGAAGCTCGTGATGCCGGGGTTCGACTCCCCGAGATCCCATT
>CAYWQG010000038.1:0-5194 GCA_964460635.1 Candidatus Woesearchaeota archaeon
TTTCTAACTTTTTCTTTCAGAAGAAAATTAGGGGATTATGTATAATTTTGAATTATCGATTTATATCTTAATGTTTGATTTTTTCTTTGTCCTCCCAGGCGACAAATCCAATTATTACTAAATAAAAAATTTTACCGAGCCAAGGGATAATCATTGAGAGACTGAGCCATCCAGGGTATTTTCTTTTTTCAAAAATTCTCCAGGTTGCGATTATTACTAATACCCCCAAGGCAATCCAACCGAATATAGGAATTAAAAATAAGAAAACCCAACCCCAAGGAAATCCTCCAAGTTGAAGAATCATTGCGACATTCGCAAAAGGAATCCAAGCCAACCAAGGTTTATTATATTTTAATTTTCGGGCAATAGTCATCCACGCGAGGGAAGCATAAACATAGATTCCTAAAATAAATAAAATTATAAAAAGACCAAAGGTCATAAGGAATCCTAAACCGAAAAGATTTTGTAAAGCTTCTGAAATCATTAATCCTTTTAGGAATTCTTTTCTATTTAAAGTTTTGTATAACTATTTTTTATTTGTTTCACGGATTTTGTTCCAGTGCATACAAAATTTCCTGAAGAAAAAATTAGAACAGCTGATTTTGGTTCTTTAACTCTGAGAACAAGACCAGGGAATGTTTTTGGATTACTTCTTGCAAGTTTTACCAGTGGAACTGATTTTTCCAAAGCTGTTGTTGCAACAATATTTTGGATTTGATAATTACTTTTTGATTTTACTGCCATTTTATTGTTTTATGAATGGAAATTTTATTTATAAAGGCTTCATCGGGAGATTATTTATTTTAAATTTAACCAAACCTATAATTTCTTTTTTGCTAAAATATAAATTATGTTATGATTGTGGGGTGGAAGATTATCATGTTCTTCAATATCTGTTTTGAAATCTCCTTTATCTATAATATTCCAATTTTTATATAAATTTTCCAATTCTTTTAGTGTTGGATAAAATGCAATTGGAAATTTTTTAAACCCATTATCTTTTTTTCCCAAACAAACAATAAAATTATATTTCTTCGAAAAAGTATGTTTTTTTATTTCTTCTATGAATTTAATTGATTTATTTTTTTTCATGAAATGTAAGATTAATGAAGCTATTATCAAATCATACTTTTCAGTTATCTTAAATTCTCTAATATTTTTTTTAATAAATTTGACATTAGTGGGAAGTTTTAAGTTTTCTTTATCAATGGCAGTAATCTTTCCTTCAAATTCTAAAGATAAAGGGTTTTTTCCACAGCCAATATCTAATTTTTTTTTTATTTTATCTTTTGGTATTTTTTTTAATGATAAATAAATTTTTCTTTTAGAACTCATTTTAATTTTTTTAATTCCTTTTTAATATGTGTATAAACTTCTTGTATAGATTTACAATAAGAATCTTTTTCAAAAATATCTTTTTCTAAATATGAATGATTCATACAACCTGCATTACAAATTTTTAAGTAATCACATTTAGCACAATCTTCAAGGGATTTTGCTCTTCTTCTTAGTAATTCTTTTCTAAGAGGTGAATTTAATAATTCTTCAATAGAATGCGTATTGATATTTCCATAGAGTAATTCAGAATTTTCATCAAATCTCCAACAAGGATAAACATCCCCATTTGCTGTAACAGTTATGGAGAAATCTTGACAATTTGAACATGTTGAGCAATCTCCTGGTGTTTGGGTGATCAAATTTCCAATATATTGAAATAAAGGTTCAATATTTATTTTATGGGTATTTTTTTTATCATTAAACCATAAGTTAAAAAATTTTATCGCAGATTCCGTATATTCGTCTTGATTAAGATATAGTTCAGGGTGGTTATTTAATCTTCCACTATGAACTAAAGGATGTAATTTAAAATGAATGCCTTTGTCTCTAAAAAACTCATAAGTTTCCTTTTCTTTACCTTTATGTAATTTTGAAATAACTGCAATTGCTCTTGGTTCATATCCTCCTTTTTTCAATATTTCTACATTTTTCATGATTTGATCAAAAGTACCTTTTTTGGATTTATGATATCTTTGTAAATCATTTATTTCTTTAGGACCATCTAGACTAAAACTAATCCCAAATTTATTATTTCTAAAAAATGAAACATAATTTTCATCTAATAAAGATAAATTTGTTTGAATACTATTTCTCACATTTTTTCCTTTTTGTAATTCAACAATACTTTCATAGAATTCCTTTCCCATCATAAGGGGTTCTCCTCCATGCCATAAAAATTTTATATGGGAAGATTGATAATATTCTGGAAATTTAGTTAGTATATTTTTTAAAGTTTCTTCGCTCATTTTAATCTTACCTTCAGGACTATAACAATATCCACAAAAAAAATTACAATTATTTGTAGGTTTAACAACTACCGTTTTTTTAGAATTAACCATTTTTCTCAATTATAGAGATTTTTCTAATTCACTTTCTTTTAGGAAAAATTGCTTATCATTACTACAAAATTCATCATAAGAGCAAAGAGTTTTATCTTCTATAGATGAATAATCCCTTTCTTCTTTTACAGCTTCAATAATCTGTTTGCCATTATATAATATTTCTTTCATAATTTATTTTAATTAACTAAACTATATAAATTTTTTGATATTGTTACTATTAAAAAGTAAGTTGAGAATATCTTAACCAAACCTATAATTTCTTTTTTGATTTTCAAAATTTTCATTTATTTCTTCCAAACTTGTTATTTCTGATAAAGGTTTGTCTGGTCTGAAAGCGACGACTCTTGGAAATCTCAAAGCCCATCCTGAATCGTAACTCGGAGATTTTTGAATCTCTTGATAAGTTATCGCTATGACAATTTTTGGTTTTAAGAAAACTTTTTTCCCTTCTTCTTTCAAAATTAAAGGTTCAAGGAGGGATGTTAATTGTTCAAAACTAACTCCTTCTCCAATTAATTCTTTTATTCCGGTTCCGACTTTCCCGACTTTTAAGAATTTTCCATTTCTTTTATCTATACAAGCGAGGGTAAAACTGGAGAGCCATTTTCCTCGTTTTCCATTTCCATATTCTGCTTCGGTGATTGTTAAATCTAAATCTTTAACTTCTGGTTTGAGTTTGACCATATCACCGACTCTTTTTCCTGCTCTGTATGGAGTTTTGAGGTTTTTCATCATAACACCTTCCTGACCATTCCTCAAAGCTTTTTTATAAAATTCTTCGGCTACACTTTCCTCTCCGGTTATTATTTGTTTTGAAGAAATTATTTTGTAAGGAGTTTCATTGATTATTTTTCTAACCAGTTTGCTCCTTTTTTCGAAAGGCCATTCGATTATTGAATCTCCGTTATAAAAAATTATATCAAAGATATTCACCTCTACTGGAAGTTCTTTCATCGTTTTTTTTATATCATATTTTCGTCTTATTCTCTGGCTTATTGCCTGAAAATTTGTATATTTTTTTGTTTCCTTATTATATCCAACAACTTCAGAATCTAAAATGAATGATTTACCCTCGATGTTTTCTAAAACTGCATTAGTTATTTCTGGAAATTGTTTTGTAACATTTTCTAAACTACGTGTGAATAATAAAACTTCCTTTCCTTTTTTATGTATGAACACGCGGAAGCCATCATATTTATATTCTAAAGCACAAGGTCTCCCAACTTTTTCAAATCCTTCCTTCAAATTTCTTACTTTCTCTGAAAGCATCGCTTTAATTGGTCTTCCAACTTTTAGCCCGACTTTCTTTAATTCGATTAATTTTTTCTTTTTTGCAAGCTTTAAGACGAAAGCAAAATCGTTCATTTTATTCATAACATTCTGTATTTCTTCTACGGCTTCTTTTTTATTAGAACTGAAAAAGGCCTCTGCCAAGGAATCCCTTACAGTTCCTTCTTGCATTCCTATTCTAAGTTCTCCGAGAATTGTCCGAATTATGTAGCGTGCTTCAGACGGGGAGGCGGACACGAGTAAATTTATTATAATGGAAAATTTTTTCTCTGTTGCTCCGGAGCCCTCTATAAGAGGAAGTTTTCGAAGAGAATTCAAGACCTTTTCCACAGTTAAAGTTTTTTTCTCAAAGATTGATTGTTGGTTCTTTTTTGAAAAGGATTCTGCAACTTTTCCTAAGTCCCCTATCTTTTTCCATTCCGAAATAACCAAAGAAGTTTCTGCACCGAAGGCTTTAGAAATAACTTTAATTATTAATTTATCATTTATCCCAAGTTTTTCCTCCCTATATAAAGGGTAAATTCTTCCAAACAAAAGATAAATCGTCTCTAATTCATCTTCTTTTAAATTCTTTAGAAATTCCGAGAGCGTTTTAATCTTTTCAAGTCGTTTTGGAGTTGCCGAAACTTTTTCGTATAATTTTTTTAATTCTGAGTAATTCATCTTCTCCTTATAAAAGAAAAGAACGTTTTTAAGTTTTCTTTAATTAATGAAAAAATATTTTGTTTATAGAATCAGATTTTTTAAAGTCCTTCAAATTTCTTCTTTTTGTAAGCACCATATTTTCTCAAAGCACGCTTAATATTTTTTTGTAATTCTAAAATACTTTCCTCTAATTGTTTCTTACTTTTTGTTCCTGTGCAAACCAATTTTCCGTTGCTGAAAAGTAGAAATGTAGCATTTGGTTCTATGAGTTTATAGACCAAGCCAGGGAATTGTTCAGGTTCGTATTCGGTGTTGTCTATTTCTAAAGCTAAAAAATTAAGATTTAGAGAGACATCTAATTTTCCTGATGCCACAATATTTTGAACAGTTATTTTTGGAGTTATAGTAACCTTAACATTTATTTTTTTTAATTGCTTAATTACTTCCTGTATAACTTCTTTTACTTGTTTCACGGATTTGGTTCCTGTACAAACGAGGTTTCCCGAGGAGAAAACTAAAACTGCCGATTTTGGTTCTTTGATTCTTAAAACGAGCCCGGGAAATGTTTCCGGATTATACTCTGTGTTAGGATTTGTTCTGGCTAGTTTTACGAGGGGAATCAATTTTTTTAAAGAAGTTGTCGCAACTATATTTTGAACTTTATAGCTGCTTATTTTTTTTTCCATTAAAAATCGATGATTAAATCTATTTATAAATGTTCGGAAAATACCTTTATGAATAAACTTTTAAATCGGTTTTTTTTTGTATGTCTAAGCCCATATCGCATAGTGGTATTGCACCAGATTGCTAATCTGGACCCTTCGGGGTGCGCAGGTTCGATTCCTGCTGTGGGCGTTGAA
>CAYWQG010000039.1:0-5091 GCA_964460635.1 Candidatus Woesearchaeota archaeon
AAAAATAATAAGGGAGAAGAAAAATGAATGAAATAAACAAAATAATAAAAAAAAACAATCTGATAATGCCAAAAGAAGTAACGAAAAAGTATGATGAAGACGGAAATGTAATATGGGAAAAATCCCCAAACGGAGACATCTGGGAATACAGATATAAAGAGGGTCATGTAATCTGGGAAAAATCCCCAAACGGAGACATCTGGAAATATCGATATAAAGACAATAAATTAGTCTGGCAAAAATCTCCAAACGGAGAAGAATATTGGCGTGAAGACGATGATGTTTTAAAATTGGAAAATGGAAACTATTATTTAAATGGAGAAAAACTGGAGAAACAAAATGAATAAAACATTAAAAGAAAAAAGAAAAGAATTAATTCAAAAATATAAAAAAGAATGGGATATACCAGAGTCACAAAAAGTATGGTGGGATAAAATCTTTATTGATGTTGAAAAGCAAGATAAAGAACTTATTAATGAGATTTTAAGTGAGATTGATAAAGAAATCAAAGAAGAAGAATACTGTATGGCTAAAGATAAATATGAAGAACAGGAACTTGAACATATAAATCAAATAGAAATGGCAAACAAAATAAAAAAGATGATTAAACAAAAAGCAGGAGAATTTAAAAAATGAATGAAAAGAAAAATAAAAAATATTTAAAACAAAAGATAAAGAAATTTTACAGAAATTGGAGAAACATCCATACAGAATCACAGAAATTTCCAACATTTACTTGTTACTTCATAAAATCATATAATAAAATTTCAGAATATAGTTTTTGTTTATCTCAAATAAGTGATGTTTGTGAAGAATTAGTTAAGGAAAATTTCTTAGGAAAGAAAATGGATGGTAAAATTTCTAAATATTTTTTATTAGGGAAAAAAGCAGCAGAAACAAAATGAAATTTAAAGATTTTGTAAATACAAAAACAGAGCAAGAGATGGAATTAGAAGGAAATTCTATTTTACTTCATATTATATTAAAACTTTCAGAAGAATTTGCAGATGATAATATAAGATACGATTTTAAAGAATTGATAAAAAAACATATTAAATTAATAGGGGATACACAAATAATCAAAGAAAAAGCAGGAGAAGAAAAATGAATAAAAAAATATTAGAAATTATAGATAAAGAACTATTAGAATTTGGTTGTACAAAAGAAGATATTGAAAGAAGAGATTTGGATTCTTTTCAAGAACCAATTGTATCAATAATAAGGTTAAGACAAAAGATTATTAGGGGAATAAGAAAATGATTGAAAAACAAGAAATATTAACTCTTGAAGAAAAATATAATATCTGTCTTAAACTTAAACAATTTGATAGAGCAAAAAAATTGTTATTGGAAATTAAACAAATAGAACAAGGAGAAACAAAATGAAAAAAGAAGAAATAGAAGAAAATTTAACCGGATATTGTGGAGAGATAAAAAGGTTTGTAAGGACAGGGGATTTTAGTTCTGCACAAATATTAGTGAGTTATTTGAGAAAATTTATAATAGATTTAAAGAAAGAAAGTAAAAAGAAAAAAGCAGGAGAAACAAAATGACTGAAATTCCTAATAATGCAAAACCAATAGAAATGATGGATTTTAAAAAGTTTAGCCAATCTTTAAAACATTTGATTTATTCAGAAGAAAAGGTTTGGATGGAAGGAAAATTTAAATTTATAGATGGTGAAGAGATTATTTCTGGAGATAATTTTTGGGCAAATGTTGTTCATACATCTGGAAAATTGATGAATGCAGAAGAAATATATAAAACTTATATAGAATGGTTCAATAGAACTTTAAGACCGGGAGAAACAAAAAGAATTTTTATTTCGGCAAAAATAATTAAACAAAAAACTGGAGAAACAAAATGAATAAAACATTAAAAGAAAAAAGAAAAGAATTAATTCAAAAATATAAAAAAGAATGGGATATACCAGAGTCACAAAAAGTATGGTGGGATAAAATCTTTATTGATGTTGAAAAGCAAGATAAAGAATTTATTGATGATATTTTGGAAGAAATGGAAAAAATTAAACAACGCCGTTTTGATGATATTTTTAAAAATAGAAAAGGTAAAACAGAATTAAATAAAGAATTTAGTATGGGTATCTTTTGCACACTTTCTTACTTTATCAAAAAAATTAAACAAAAAGCAGGAGAATTCAAATGAAAAAAGAAGAAATAGAAGAAAATTTAACCGGATATTGTGGAGAGATAAAAAGGTTTGTAAGGACAGGGGATTTTAGTTCTGCACAAATATTAGTGAGTTATTTGAGAAAATTTATAATAGATTTAAAGAAAGAAAGTAAAAAGAAAAAAGTAGGGGAATTTAAATGAAAAATTTGGAGAATTACATTTTATTAAACAAAAAGCAGGAGAACTCAAATGAATAAAGAAAAAATGAGAAAAAAGATAAGAGAGTTTGAAAAAAGATGGAGAGAAGGAGTTTTAGAAGATTGGGAAAGTGATGATAAAAATAAAGATGATGAACATGCAAGAGGATTTAAGGATGGGGCAGAATGGATTTTAGATTTAATAAAGGAAGAATTATTAGGATTAATATCAGATTCAAGGAGAATTAAAGGATGATACAGAAGCAAATAAAACAAAAAGCAGGAGAATTTGAATGAATATAAACGAATTAAAAATAGGGGACTGGGTATATAGTTATTCCTCACATATATTGAATAGACGAGAATTTGATGGTTATACTTTTTTTAAAATTACTGGGGAAACTAAAAATTATTGGATTTTGGGAAATGGATATTATAAAGCCAGAAAAAGTGATTTGAAAAAAAGTGGTTCAGTATATAATTGGGAAGTCTATAAGCCAATGAATGAAGAAATTATGAAATTAAAGAAATTACAAGATGAGTGGAGGAATAATCAATGAAAAACAAAAAAATGAAAAATAAAACATTAAGTGAAAAAATAATAAGAAGAGAAGAGGAAAAATTTATTAATGAAATTTTGGAAGAGATTGAAAAATGGAAAATTACAAAAATAGAAAATGAATTTTCAAAAGGATTTCATAAAGCACTAATAATAATTAAAGAAATAATCAAAGAAAAAGCAGGAGAATTCAAATGAAAAAGTATAAAATAATTTATGCAGACCCCCCTTGGAGTTGGAAAACATATTCCAAAAAAGGGAGAAAAAAAACATCCGATAAGCATTATCCTCTTATGGACATAAATGACTTATATGAGTTAAAAGTGAGTTCAATAACAGATGAAAATTGTTTATTATTTATGTGGGTTCAAGATGCTCACTTAAAAAATGGTATAAATCTTGGAGAACATTGGGGTTTTAAATATAGCACAATAGCTTTTGTTTGGGATAAACAAAACTTTGGATTAGGTTACTTTACGAGAAAGGGTGCAGAAATATGTCTCTTATTTAAAAAAGGTTCAGTAAAAAGAATTAATGGAGGTATTAGACAATTTATTTCTGAAAAATCTAAAATACATTCAAAAAAACCAGATGAAGTAAGAAAAAGAATAACTAAATTATTAGGAGATATTCCAAGAATAGAACTTTTTGCACGAGAAAAAGTAGAGGGATGGGATTGTTGGGGTAATGAAGTAGATAGTGATATAAATTTAAATGAAAATAAAAAGATATAAATGTGAAAATTGTGGGAAGGATTTTGTTAAAACAATTAAAGAAGAATTCATAAAAAGATTCTACGGAAGTTCAATATCTACAATAGATTATGATAGATTTTTGGAGTTTATTGAGGAGTTAAATAAATGAAAAATAAAACATTAAATGAGAAAATAAACGACATTTGTAAAATATATGATGTTCCAGAAGTAGTATGGGAAATGATAGAAAAACAAGAAAAAGAACTTATTAATGAGATTTTAAGTGAGATTGATAAAGAAATCAAAGAAGAAGAATACTGTATGGCTAAAGATAAATATGAAGAACAGGAACTTGAACATATAAATCAAATAGAAATGGCAAACAAAATAAAAAAGATGATTAAACAAAAAGCAGGAGATTGAAGAATGATAAGAAAATGGGTTAAATTACTTCCTTATTGGTTGGTAATGAAATTATGTAGAAGCGATGGTGCACATTGGGGTATATTTGAAGGAAGAAAAGTTAGATATTTTCAAATTCACGAAGGAGAAATTGTTTTATTTTCTCCAGAAACACAGAAAATTTTTGATGAAAGAAAAATAAAACAAAGAAAAGAAAAATTAGAGATTAAAAAAGATAAAATTATGAAGAAAATAAATAAAGATTTTGGTTTGAAAGAGAAAATAATAGAAGAATTTAAAGACGAAGAAGAAAGAAAGAAAGAAGCAATGGAGGGCGAGTATTAGAAACAAAATGAAATTGTGGATTAGAGATTTGGATTGTAATCACTCAAGACCTACAAATATTAGTTTTTTATGTGGAGAATATTCAAAACCAATAATAGGAAATGATTGTTATTGTCGCCAGTGTATGAAAGATTCAAAAATAATAAATGTCCGAGAATCAAAGTTAAATATAAGTTATGAAAATAGGATATATTCTATTTTTTCTGAAGAATTTCCAAATGTAGTTACACAAGGAAAAACAGAAAAAGAAGCTAAAAAAAGATTACAAGAAGTTTATAAAAATTATCTTTTTGGCGAAAGTGAGGAATTAAGCAAATGATATGTAAAAATTGTAGAAAAGAAATAAGAGAAGAAGATTCCTATGATGAAAAAACTAATTTATGTTTAGGATGTTTTGATATTTATCTTACTAATAATTCTGCTCAAGAGATAATTCCTTTTCTTTTGAAATATAACATAGATTTCACAAAAGTAGATTGGGGAAGTCTAAATGGATTTAGTTTAGAAATAAATGATAATATATCGATTAATTTCTTCTATAATGGTCGTGTAGAGTTTGAATATAAAAAATGAAAAGTAGTAATATAATTCCAAAGGAAATGAAGGGGTATTACACCGACGATAAAATGAGTATTTCAAGAGCCTATGATTTCCAATGGAAAGTAGACTTAATAGATATTAAATCCAATTTCAGTTTCGGCTCGTTAGCTGGGAGAAACTATTAAAGATGGAAAAAATCACGCAACAAAGCAGAATAAATGT
>CAYWQG010000040.1:0-4638 GCA_964460635.1 Candidatus Woesearchaeota archaeon
GTAGTTTGCGATATATTTCATATTTTTTGTTAGTTTATAAAGATTTCTAAAGAGATGCATTGTAACGTTAACGGGAGTTCTGAAACCAAATATTTTATAATGTTCTCTTTGTATTAAAAATTATGAAAATTTTAGGGATAAATGGATGTGGCTGGCTAAATGTAGCTCACGATGCTTCGGCGGTTTTTTTAGATAAAGGAAAACTAAAGTGGGCAGTTGAAGAAGAGAGATTCATTAGGCAGAAAAGAGCATATGATAAAAAACCTTTTAATGCAATAAAATTCTGTTTAGAACAGGAAGAGATAAATTTGGATGATGTAGATATAATTGCTTTTAGCTGGGATTGGTTTAAACATCTTCCAAGAGAATTCCAAAAATATGAATCTGATAAAGAAATTTTGTCTAATTTTTTTCCAAAAAAATTCTTTTTATACAATAAAAAGCCAAAAATTCTAAGGGTAGAACATCACCTCGCTCATGCTTCAAGTACCTTTAAATGTTCTGGGTTTGAAAAAGCTGCAATTTTGGTAGTAGATGGTCAAGGAGAATATTGCTCTTCTTCTATTTGGGCAGGAGAAAAAAATAAACCCTTGTCAAAGAAATGGTCTAACAATATCGAAGACTCTTTGGGTTTTCTCTATAGTGCCGCATGCAGGTACATCGGTATGAGAAATGGGGATGAGGGAAAAATGATGGGACTTGCGCCTTACGGCAGACCAAAAAATTCTATCATTTCAAAACTTGCAAAGTTTAGACCAACACTAACTAAAGATGATCTAAGACGGCGTGATGGTCAGATGAAACCAATTATAGACCAATGGATTAAATTTTTTGAGAAAGAATTTGGACCAAAAGATTCAACTCTTGTTTCATTTGATAATTCAGAAGGCTCAATGATAAAGAATGTTAAATTTACAAAATTTCAGCGTGATTTTGCAGCTTCTGTACAGAGACATCTTGAAATTGAAATTGTTAAATTAGCCAGAAAAGCAGCAGAATTAACAGATTTGGATAAATTATGTTTATCTGGAGGCGTGGCTTTAAACTGTATTGCTAACTCCAAGATAATTGAGGATCAAATTGTAGAAGAAATCTATGTTCAACCAGCGTCAAATGATGCAGGCACTGCTATTGGAGCTGCTTTAGAAGCAAGTTTTAAACTTGAAAGAGGTTATTCTTTTGACAAAATGTTTCATGTCTATCTCGGACCAGAATATTCTAATAAAGAAATTAAAAAAATTCTGGATTCATATAAAATTAAATATAAAAAATTTGAAAATATTTCTAAAAAATGTGCTGAATTACTTAACAAAGGAGAAATAATTGCGTGGTTCCAAGGAAGAATGGAGTTTGGTCCTAGGGCATTAGGAAACAGATCTATTTTAGCTAACCCAAAGATGAAAAATACTTGGATAAAAGTCAATAAGATAAAAAATAGAGAATTGTGGAGACCCTTTGCTCCAAGTGTCTTATTAGAGAAGGTGAATGATTATTTTAAGATTCAAGATAATTTTTATTTTATGATTATTGCATCAAAAGTTAAGAAAGATAAAATTAAAAATATTCCTGCAGTAGTACACAAGGATAAAACTTCTCGTCCACACTCTGTCAATTTTAAGTTTAATAAAAAGTATTATAATTTAATAAGAAACTTTGAAAAATTAAGTGGAATTCCTTTGGTCCTTAATACTTCCTTTAATGACAAAGGAGAGCCATTGGTTTGTACTCCAAAAGATGCTATAAGAACTTTTTTTGCCTCTAAATTAAACTATTTAGCAATTGGAGATTTTTTAATAGAAAAGAATTTTAATTAATTTCTAAAGATAATTTCTAATCTTTCTATCACATGGGGGGTCAATTCTAACTCTTTTGCTTCTTCAAAAGTGAACCATTTGACTTCTTCTGTTTCATCTAAGGCTTGTGGCTCACCAGAAATAATATCTGCCACAAAACACATATTTATTATCTGTTTTTCATGGGAATGGCTTTCAACATACTTAATATTATCTACTTCTACACCCACTTCTTCAAGAATTTCTCTCTTTAATTCCTTCTCAATTATGTCTTGTATATTTCCTATTGTGGTTAGGTTTCCCCCCGGTAGGCCCCAGTAACCTGGCAAGACATCTTCGTCTTCACTTCTCTTGCCCAATAAAACTTTTCCACCCTTAATAAGAACACATGCAAGCACAATCCTAAATGTTGGTTTTTCTTTCATAAAAATATCAGAAAGATAACGTTTATAAAACTTTCTTTTGATTTTTTTCAGAATTTGAAATTAAATTATACTTTGTTGCTAAATTCAGCACAGTCTTTAATGGGTCTTCCCCTTTGGTAATTTGTTCTTCGGTTTCTACTGTAAAACATTTTGAGAAGTTAATCACCTTTTTAGGAATAGGAATAGGGACTAATTCTTTTTTTAACCACCATTTTTTCTTAGGCAACCTATATCTATCTAACGCATCTGCAGACTTCAAAATAGAATTAATTTTTAATTTGTCTTCTTTGCCTTCAACAGCTAAACAAACCTCTTTTATTTCTTCATTAGAAAATTTTTTCTTTATTTTTATATTACTTTTATAATACCAATCAGATGCTCTCTTACTATGATTTATATCTTCTCTATCATTTAATCTTTTTACATCATGGATAGAAGCTGCTAATAAAAAAGGTTCAAATCGATCTATTTTGTGTATTTTACATAAAATGTATGAATAAAGTATAACACGTAATGCATGGCTAATCCCATGAATTGTTTTAATTCTACCCGAATTGAACCAGTGTTTTTTTGGAGCGTATTGTAATAAATATTCTTCCCTCATCGGAGCTATATTTAGTGGTCTGATTGGAGTTCTTATATCTAATTCTCTCTTTAACCACGATACAGATTCTTTGTCAAGTATTTGATTTTTTTCATATTTTCTTTCTTTTAATTTAATGTAAAGTGGCTTCATCTTACTGCAGCTTCCTCTTTTTTTATCATATCTGGGGAGATTTTTAAATTTAGCTTTTTACCAAGTTTAGCTTTATTATTTATAACTCTTACTTCATAAATAGAATATTTTATCTTTAATTCGTCCAAATTAGGATTTATTCCAATTTCCCCTTTAGCTATAATCGGGTATATTGGTGTAATCAGTTTATTCTTTTTCCAAATTTTATATAAATATTTTGATCTTAATATTTCAAATAGATGTTTATCATAAAATGCCCTATATAAAATTTGGCCAATTAAATAGGGATGCTTCTTTAAAAGACCATCAAAATTAACAGGATTTTTTATTAACTTTCTTCCAATTTTGAGAAAATAATAAGAGGTCCTCCATTTAACCCAGTTATAGAACGAAGATTCATTAAAATTTAAGATTATCTCCTTCTTATTTAAGTAGATAGATAATTCATCTAATGAAATAAAAAACTCTTTCATATTAAATTTTTTCAACATTGTTGGGCATAAATCCCAAATAAGTTTTTTATGGTTTTGGTTAAAAAATTCTCCTTTGGAAGCATACTCCAAAGAATGATCATCATTTTGATTCAATAAAATGTATTCTGCTATGACTTCATATAGAATAAATCTGAGTTCTGGAAATTCCATAAATATTTTTCTATAAATCTGTCTAAATTCATCAAGACTTACATTTTCCATTTTATAGCTTATCAACTTGTTTAAATCCTCTGAATTTTTCTTAATCCTATTAAGAACGCCTTCTTCCACCTCTTGAAAATATTTTTTATCCTCTGATTTAAGTTTAATATCTTTCCAAACATTACAATGGATTTTTCCAAATAAAGTATAATCAACCCCCCATGAAGAAAGTTTATCGATATTTGGTTTTGAGTTTATTTCTATACAGATTGCTCCAATTTTATTCTTCTTTATTTTTTTTGGCAACTGAAATTCTGAATATAGATTAAATAAATTATGGGGTGTAAAATCTTTATGTAGGGGTGAACAATATATAACAGATCCTAGTCCTCCTCCGCTGGAATTTATTTTTCCAGATATCCTTAATTTATCAATAGAAGGAGTGACATGCAATAACCTAATTTTCCCTCCTGTAAAATCATCCTTATAGGTATTTTTATTAAAAAGAAAACCAAGAGAAGTATAGTCTTTCATAAAGTATAACCAGGAAGTTGAAAGATTATCAATGAAATTTTTATTAATTTTATCTGGAGCATCATTGAATATCTTTACCTTATTTTTACAAACAGGCATTTTAATCCAGGGTAAATCCATCCTAAATTCCCTCATATTTCAGTATTTTTCCGTGTATCTTCTCAGGAGAATCGTTCCCCTCAATAATTCTTATCTCGCTTCCATAAAAGGTTTCTGGGAGTTCTTCAATTAATCTCTCAAAATCGTTAAAATATTTAGTCAAGTTATCTAATCTAAATTGTTTCTTTTCTGGAGAATCGGTTGAGCTTTCTACTCTTTTTAACAATTCATCAACTTGAACATATATAACATAAGTTCTTTCTGGTATTAAAGGGCTTATCGTTTTATGGGTATCTGGGTCCACAACAGATACAGCATCTTCAAGAGATATATAGGTTTCCTGTTGTCTTTTTACAAACCATCTTGAAACAAATGTGCGATCCATTAGCAGTGCTCCCTTAACAGAATCTCTTTCA
>CAYWQG010000041.1:0-4615 GCA_964460635.1 Candidatus Woesearchaeota archaeon
ATTTTCTTTACGAATGATTTACTCTTATTCGGCATCTCAATAATAATATAATATTTTACTTTCATAAACCAAATTCCAAGAATCATCTTCAAATAACTATCTTCCTTTATAAATATTATATTTTATCTTTCATAAAAAAATTCACGCCATCACTAACAATCTTATTTTTAATTTTCAAACCCTCAAAGACTTTTTTTTGTTTACCTTCCAATTTTTGTCCATATTTTGCTTCAATCAAAAATCCGTTAAACCTAAAATCAATTTCAATACCATCTTTTTTATAATAAGAAGGTTCTCTATTTTTTATTTTTAAAAAAACTAAATTTTCATAAATCGCACTTAAATCTTTAAACCCAGCGATAACATTTTTTATTCCCACATCCCCGACATAAACTTTTTTTGGGGAAGTTATATTCTCGTTAAAAGATTTTGACCATCTGTCTACACTGTAAAAAAGATACGCCTTTTCAAAATAAGAAATATATCTCTTAACGCTGTTTACAGATATTTTCAAAATATTTGATAGTTTATTATAACTTACTGGTTTTCCGACTCTCTCACAAAGAAGAATAAATAACTCCTTAATCGCTTTTTCGTTTGAAATGTTATATTGAGAAATTATATCCTTATAGATTATCGAATTCACCAATTCTTTCAAATATTCTCTGTCTTCTGTCTCGACATATTTTGGGATTCCTCCAAGTTTCATATATTCTTCAAAATAAGCTTTCAGTTTTGATTTGTCTGCTTTATAAATTTTAATATTTTTAAATTCCAAAAATTCCTGAAAGGTCAAAGGCATAATCTCAATTGTTTTCGTCCTTCCGGTTAAATAAGCTTTTCTATCATACATCAGCGTTGCAATTGATGAAGAACAGATTATTTTTATATTATCATTATCGTACAAACTTTTTAATTCCAGAGGAAAATCTTTTTTGGAAGTTACTTCATCCAAAAAAAGATAAAAAAAATCGTCTCTAGATTTTTTATGAATTTTTCTGTATTCTTCAACTATATCATGGATAGTAAAATCAATAAAATTAAATGAATCTAAACTTACAAAACAAATATCAGACGGCTTTGATTTCTCCAATAATTTTGAAATCGTCTGTTTTATAATCGTCGTTTTCCCTATTCTCCTTAAACCTGTAAGAAAAATTATATCTTTTTCCTTCATATTTTTAAAAATTTTTTCAAGATAAATCTCTCTCTTATATGTTTTTTCTTCAAACTTTTTTTCCCACCACGGATTTTGATTAAACAATTCAGTTTTCATTATTAAAAAATAATAATCCTACTTTATAAACTTTGCTATAACAAAGCAAAGTTTGGGGCATTTTTGTTCTATCTCAAGGCAAAGATTTATTAAAATTATTTAAGTTAGTTTTGGAATGAAGCACCCAGTCGCTATACCCTCCATAAATTAATTGAAATAATAATCAACCGCATTGTACCCTATACAAATTCCTACAATTAAAAAATCCATTAATCCCCTTGCAGCATATTCCTACCTCTAATTTTCACAACTAATTCTTATAAGATCTCAGAACTACTAAATGTTCTTAAAAGATTATTAGATAAACTTTTTATATGTCTTACTCCTTGTTTATTTATGTTTAATGAAACAAAAATTAAAAAAAAGGTTGATGTAAAAGAATTTTTAAATTTTATCAAAGATTACAAAAAAGAAGAGGTTCAATGCACAGAACATACTTTCTTCAGGTTAAGCGAAAAACAGAGAAAAATTTATACGTGCAATGAATTAAGAGAAATCTTAATTAAAGAAAAACCATTTTTAGTTGGTTCCCAATATAATAAAAATTATGCAGTTTTCTATAAATATCAAAATAAAAATTTCAAATTAATAATAAACCTTGGTAATAGAAAGGTTAAAATAGTTACCTTTTATTTTATAGAAGAATGGCAAATACCAAAAATTTAAAACCGAAACATTTGGAAGCGGAAGGAAAAATGGATTATGATTATGTAAATGATATTCTATTTTTCAAAGTAAAGAATCGGGAATATAATTTTTCGGTGGAGTTTCAGAATATGGTTATAGATATCGATAAAGAGGAGTTTATAGTCGGAATTCAAATTTTTAATGCTTCAAAGTTTTTAGAGATTTCAAAGATAAACTTAAGAGAAATTCCTAAGTGGCAATTTAGATCAAAGATCGAAGACGGAGTAATAGAAATTCGCTTGAATTATCATTTAAAGATTAGAAATAGAATAATAGGAAAAAATCCAATAATAATCCAGGAAAACAAATCAGGCCTTCCAAGCCCTCAGATAGTTCAAACAATTTAGAAGTTCATTTATACTTTACAAACTTTTTTATCAAAAACATTTTTCAAAATTTATCTTTTTAAAGAATCTTAAAATTTTACAACTAACATTTATATTTCCTCAAATTTATCCCGTATATTATCTATTTCTTGAAGTTTTAAATTGTCTGAATACGCTCTTATTTTAATATTAAACTCTTTTGCAATTTCTATTCTCTCGCTACATTTTTCTTTATTTATTGGTTCTGTTCCAATCATAGGAATATAATACTGATTGTCTATCCTATCTTTTTTGAATTCTGAAAAAATAGAGGCCAACTGGTCTAATTGAAATAAGTTTTTTATTAATAATACTGATGCGGAATGATTTTCGCATTTTATTCCGCATTTAAAAAATAAGGATAGTACAGAGTTATAAATTGAATAATATGCTTCAGAAATTGCATTCTCATATATTTCTGAATTATAAGCAAGTTCTGCAACTTTTATACATTTCTCGCTTTTGACTAGATAAGATTTAAATATCTCTTCAGAGGGTTCAACTAATTTCAATGAGTTTTCCTTTTTTAATCTATTCAAAAAATTCGGTATTTTCATAATATTCCTCCCCTCCATTTATTATTACATGATTTTTCATTATCTCCCTTATTAATAAATCCTTTAAATTAAACTTTCCAATTTTTATACTCAAACCATGATATATTTTTTGAGTTTCTTCTTTTAGCTTCAGCTTCGTTGTATTAATATAAATATCAAGATCGCTACCTTTTTTTTCTGTGCCTTTTGCATAACTTCCAAACAAGAGAATCATTTCATTATTACCCTTTTCTATTATTTGTATGAAAATTGTTTCTAAGTGAGGATGTTTTCTGATTAGTTTTATTAATTTGTAATTCTCCGCATTTAGGAGAAGTGATTTAGAAACTAAGTTTCTTTTAATAAAATAAATATGATTCCTACCTATTTCTTTATAATCTACTGCGTTTATGCCTCTCAACTCTTTTAAGATTGATTGCACTCTAGTCAAAGAAGTTTGAAGTTCTTTTGCAATTTCTCGCTGATGCATTTCTCTTTTTAACAAAAGCAAGAGAACTTCATAAGTATAATTGACCTTTATTTGTATCATATGACTTTTTAGTAAGTCAATAGTACTTAAAGTTTTGGTTTCATTAAAATCCCTCTCAAAAGGGGTTCTATTAAGCTAAAAACTCCTTGCCACTCTAACAAAGAAGTGTCTCTACAAATTCTAAGATAATTATAAATTAAATTTAATTTTTAGAATAAAGCTCTGCTTTTTCATCCCTTATCAATATCTCCGCAATCTTCTTCGGGAGCTCAATAATCTGACCTTTCTTAAAAGGACCTTTCTTCTCGCCTTCAAAATTCAAAAATTCTTTTATATCTTCCTTTATTAAAATTGATTTAACCTCTGCCAAACCTTCCTGTTTTCCATCCAATAAATGACTCACCACTTTATTTGAATATTCTATCTCTTTCATCAAACCTTCAAATAATTTCTTCTCAAAATCGAACATATTATTAAAATCTTTTTTGGGAATGCCCACCTCAGAAGCTATCAAAATCAAATCAAGAATCTTTTTACGACGATGAAAAAGTAATTCCTTAAAAAGAATAACCGAATTTTCTATCTGCTTCTTTGTCTTCGTTATAAGATCTGAAAATAAATCCTCCTCTTTCGAAGCCATTTTTTTCTTCTCTTTCAAATACTCGGAAAATTCCACTATAAAATTCTCCGGAATTTTTTGCAACCCTTCTGAAAAACGCTCTTTTCTGGAGATTTCATAAATATCTTTGTAAGTTATCATAGAAACCAAAAACAAACTCTGCTTTTATTTATTTTGTTTTTAATTAACCTAATTCGAAAACTTTTTAATAACTCAAATATCTTTCAAAGTAAGGTCCTATAGTCCAGTGGTTAAGACAACGCGTTTACACCGCGTAGACCCAGGTTCGATTCCTGATGGGACCATACCCTAATAAATTCTGTTTCAAAATATAATCAAAGCGATACTTTTATAATTTAACTGGTCACATGTAATAATACCGAATTTCAATTGTTTAGTCGGCCTCATAGCTCTCGTGTGAGTATTCATTTTATGTTCGGAATACGAGTGCAAGGTAGAAATAAAAATTTCTGCCAGGCCTGGTTAGGCCTCAATAAGTGAAACGAAGTTGAGTGAGAATCTTGTATTTTCGCTAAGAACTTTGGATATTCCAACCTAACCAATTTCGGCCTCATAGCTCAGTCTGGTTAGAGCACTAGACTCTTAATCTAGGTGTCGGGGGTTCAAATCCCTCTGGGGCCA
>CAYWQG010000042.1:0-4484 GCA_964460635.1 Candidatus Woesearchaeota archaeon
TTCGAAATTCACATCAAAATATGACAAGGTTCAATCGCTGAAATATTATGCTAAGTACATATACTATGACTTAAAATCGAAAAAGTTTGATAATAAAGAGCTAACAAAAACAGTTCAAAAATCGTTATTTAAAACGGATGACCAAATCAATGATTTCAAAAGGATAATTGCAGAATTAATTAAAACATCTGATATTCAAAAAGCATTGGACGAGATTGCAAAAATATATATTCCTAAAAGGAAGAAAATAAAACTTGATAAAGCAGAAATAAAAAAGGTTGAACAGAAGTACGATGGAACTGTGGAGTTATTAAGTGAATACCTTGATACGGAAAATGAAGAAACCAATCAAACAAATTCGGAAAACGAAGAAATTGAAATTTCAATTATCCCAAATAACACAAATAGCACTATCTTTATTCCTGGAATTAGCATCGGAAAGATACAAGAAGAACTAATAAATATGATTGTGTCTAATTCATTTGAAATTCATCAGAATGAGGTTGATAAATTTGCAACTGAAAACGGATTGTTTAAAAATCAACTAATTGATAGTATAAATGAAGCTTGCGAAGAGTATTTAGAAGGAGAAGCGTTGATTGAGGAAGACGATGAAAATTATATAATTGAAGAATCTTATTATAAAGAAATAATAGTTTAAAATGGCTTTAAAAATAAAATCAAAAGAGGCAACAGCAATTATAAACTCACTTTCAGGAGGTGTGGTGCCAAGAATCGGAGTTCAACATATTACTGTAGGTAGAAAATTAGAGATTGAAGCTTTCACTTCAGCTCTTGATGATGTCAAAAACGGGCACAGCATGGTTAAGTTTTGGATTGGAGATTTTGGTTCAGGGAAATCATTTATGCTTCATTTGCTAAATACTGTTGCTATAAAACAAAAGTTTGTTGTAGCAAATGCCGATTTTACTCCTGAAAATAGGCTTTACTCAAATGATGGTAAAGCCGTTGCTTTGTATAGTGCAATTATGGATAATATTGCAATTCAAACCAAACCAGAAGGTGGTGCGTTACCAACTCTACTTGATAAATGGATTGAACAAGTTGTTTCAAAAACAGCACAATTCAACAATATTCCGGTGACTGAAATCAGGAGTGAAAAATATTTCAATCTCATTCAGAAAAATATTATGCAAACCGTAAATGAAGTAACAGAAACCGGAGGATTTGATTTTGGTATTGTTGTCATTAAATATTATGAGGGTTACATAAAAAACGATGAGTATTTGAGGCGAAGTGCTTTAAAGTGGTTAAAAGGTGAATATAGAACCAAAACAGAAGCAAGAAAAGATTTGGGAGTTCGTGAGATAATAAATGATTTGAACTATTATGATATGCTTAAAAACTTCGGTCGTTTATTTGTAAGCATGGGTTATAGTGGCTTTATGATTAATCTCGATGAAGCAATTAACCTTTACAAAATTTCAACTGCAATTATGAGAGCAAAAAACTATGATAAGATTTTGACAATTTTCAATGACTGTTTCCAAGGTAAAGTTTCAAATTTATTTATAAACTTTGCAGGGACAAAGGATTTTCTTGAAAATGAAAGAAGGGGGCTTTTTTGTTATGATGCTCTTAAAACACGCCTAGGAACAAACAAATATGAAACAGTACAATATCGTGATTTAGCACAACCGGTGATTAAACTTGTTCCGCTTAATAACAATGAAATATTTGTTCTATTAAAGAAATTAAAGGAAATATTTGATACCAATTACAATGTAAATATCAATATAACAGAAGAAGACATTCGTCTTTTTATGGAAGAAATATTTAATAAACCAGGTGCTGATGAATTTTTGACACCGCGAGAGGTTATTCGAGATTTCTTGAACATTCTGAGTATTCTAAGACAAAATCCTACAGCAGATAAGACTTCTTTGATTTCGGATATTGAAATATCAGATGAAAGACCAGAAGAAAATGTTCTTGATTCAATAGAAGAATTGTAATGTCGTATAAACTATTATCAGAGCCAATCAGAAAATACATTCGTGATAAACGATGGGAATCGTTACGCCCAATTCAGGCGGCAGCAATTTCAAAAATAATTACTACTGATAATAATTATATCCTTGCTTCCAGAACAGCATCAGGAAAAACAGAAGCAGCTTTTTTGCCCATTCTTTCTAAAACAGATTTTAACCAAATAGGCGTTCAGGTTCTTTATATTTCTCCTTTGATAGCATTGATAAACGACCAATTTTTTAGAATTGAGGATTTATGCAAGCACCTTGAAATAAAAGTAACTAAATGGCACGGTGAAGCGAAAAAATCATTAAAGACAAATCTTATAAAAAATCCCAATGGCATTGTATTAATTACTCCTGAATCAATCGAGGCAATGTTTGTAAACGCTCCGTACAATATATCTACCCTCTTCGGAAACCTTAAATACATTGTGATTGACGAAATACATTCGTTTTTAGGAGTAGATAGAGGATTACAACTTATGTCATTATTGTCGCGGATTCAACATGTAAATAAAGCAAAAATTACCACTATCGGTTTATCGGCAACAATTGGAGATGATAATTACATTGAAGCTAAAAGATTAACTGGCAACATAACAGAAACAAAAGTTTTACTTGATAGGACGAAAAAAGAAACAGAAGCAAAATTCAAATATTTCAATAACAGCACAGCCGAATTGTCTTTAGATTTACTCAAAGATTTGTATAAGGAAACATGTTCAAACAAAGTCCTTATTTTTCCCAACAGCAGGGGGAGAACTGAAGAAGTTGCAGTAAAGCTTCGGAAAATATCTGATAGAGTAAACGGACATAAATACTATTTTTCTCACCATTCGTCAGTTGATAAAGAAATTCGAGAAAGTATTGAACATTTCGCAAAAGAAAATGAACGTTTTAATTTTTGTATTTCATGCACTTCTACTTTAGAACTTG
The DNA here is from genome assembly GCA_964460635.1 of Candidatus Woesearchaeota archaeon. Classification (GTDB taxonomy): domain Archaea; phylum Nanobdellota; class Nanobdellia; order Pacearchaeales; family GW2011-AR1; genus CAYWQG01. The sequence continues at coordinate 2,931 of CAYWQG010000042.1, forward strand.
GAATTGATATTGGTACAGTAGATAAAATTGTTCAGATTGATTCAACACATTCAGTTTCATCACTCGTTCAAAGAATTGGGCGAAGTGGTCGGAGAGACGGAGAGAAAAGCATTGTAAACATCTATGCAACTGACAAATGGAACTTATTGCAGTCCTTAGCCTGTTGGCTTTTGTATAAATCAGGGTTTCTTGAGCCAATTAAAGCCGCAAAAAAACCTTATGATATTCTGTTGCATCAACTTCTTTCAATAGTTAAACAACTTTCTGGTTGTTCCAAAACAGATTTGATTAAAATGCTGAATGGAAATTTTGCTTTTAAACAAATTGAAGAACAGGACATAAACATAATTATTGACGAAGCAATTGATTCCGATTATTTAGAGATTATTCAACGTGAAATAATACTCGGAATAGAAGGCGAAAAAATAGTCAATTCAAGGGAGTTTTATAGCGTATTTAAAACTGAACCAAGCTTTAAAGTAATTAATTCAGGGAAAAAGATTGGAGATATTCCGTTTTCCCCTCAGGTGAAAATTGATGAAAATATTTTACTTGCAGCAAATATTTGGAAGATTAAAGACATTGATATTAAAGGAGGAAAAATTTTTGTTGCTCGGGCAAAGGATGGAAAGAAACCAATGTTTTTTGGTAGTGGTGGAAACATTCATCCAAGAATAAGAGAGGAGATGTTGCGGATATTAAAAAGTATGGAATCATATTCTGAACTTGATGAAAATAGCAATTCAATATTGGAAGAATTAAGGTATGATTTCAAAGCATTTCAGATTAATAGTTTTGAGTATGAAAGACCTGTTATAAACAAAGAAAACAAACTTGTTATTTATACATTCACCGGAACTAAAATCAATAAAAGCCTATACTTTCTAATAAGTTCAACTGGGTACAAAATCTCATTATATGATCATGAGAGTTCACTCGAATTATATATTAGTATTTTTGATTTCGATAAATTGGTAATAAAAGTAAACAAAGTCTATAGCGAAATTGATGATCATTTGAGATTAGCACTTGAAGAAAACGAGTCATTACTCGGTTTTTCTAAATGGGGGACATATTTGCCAATAAAATATAAAATTGAGATTTTAAAAGAAAGATATTTTGATTTTGAAAAAGCGATAGAATTAATTAATAACATAAAACTAATAGAATCAAATTAATATGCAGCCCACACAGCCAAGCACATTTACAATTCACACAAGCCAACACGTAACCCAAAATTGTAAAAAAGCTTGTCTGCCTGCAACCGCTATTTTGCCGACCCTAAAAACTATTTTTTTTGGAAACAGCAGTGCTTTGGTTGAAAAAATTTATGAATGTAAATAATTTATAAACTGACTGAAAATGAATAAAGCCCAGCATACAACAATGTATATAAGTCATTGGGCGAGTGGTATTTAAGTTGAACATTATGAAGATAAATAATCAGTGTAGTAAATTGAAAGTTAGGTGTTTCAAAACGCCCAACGCCTCATATACTTAACGTTGGCAACCATGTTCACCGGCGGACACAACGGGAAGCACCGGGCTTTTGTG
>CAYWQG010000043.1:0-4467 GCA_964460635.1 Candidatus Woesearchaeota archaeon
TTGTTTTTTGGCATTTAGTTTTTCCCCAAAAAATAAGGTTGAGCTTCTCGGTTTGGTGAGGCCTTGTTTTTTGGCATTTAGTTTTTCCCCTCATATAATTTAAGAAAACTTCTTTATAAATTTTTACTTAATGGAGTAGACCGAGTAGGTTGCAACTTCAAATATTGAAAAGCTACCTCTATTCTTTCTCAGCTCTGCACTCCGCTAAGCACCCCATAAATGTTTAGGGCTGCTCCGATCAAGGTCTGACCCAGTTTGCATTCACGAAATCAAAACGGACAAAGCGTCAACGTTGGAACAAAGACTTTCTAACATTCTGATCACGTCCTACTCGTCATCTGCCAAAGCCCACTTGCAAATGGCGGAGGGCTAAACCGCCGATCGAGTCTACAAAAAATTAAAGAAAAATTTATTTATAGATTATTCGGTTTAATAAAAATTCACTTTCAGGAGATTTAATTTATTTTAATTTGACTGCTGTTCCATAAGCGAGCATTTCTGAAGCTCCCTGCATCACCATTGAAGTTATAAATCGAACACCAATTATTGCATCTGCGTTTAGTTCTTTCGCCCTTTGAATCATTCTATAGAAAGCCTCTTCCCTTGATTGTGCAATCATTTCAGTATATGTTTTTATTTCTCCACCAATTAAATTTTTTAAACCTGCTCCGATATCTCTTACAACATTTCTTGCTCTCACAGTATTCCCTCGGACAACTTCCAAAATTTCCTTAATTTTTCTTTCAGGAATTTCCATCCCAGTAGTAATTATAATCTCTTCTTTCATTTGATTTTATATTCAAAATCTTTTTTATAATTTTCGATTAATAATTATACCACAAGACTAATTTTCCCTCAGCATCCCTCAAGAAAAATGTGTCTCCTGTATTCGTCCAAACATTTTGTTTTACTTTCCAATACAAATAATTAGAAGAATCTTTTCCATTATATTTAGAGTCTTTTATAATCACAGAGTTTTTAGGTTTCAAAATAAATGAAGAAAACTTAAAATGATTTCTTCCTTCATCTTTTATATCCCAGCCGGTTAAATCACAACTTTTATTACAAGAATTATAAAGATTTACCGTTTCCCCTTCATAATCTAATTTTTTTAATTTTATACATTTAGAACATAGGTTCACAGAAGGCGCGCATAAGTTTATTTTATCTTTAATACATTCTTCCCACGCTGTTTTGAATTCGTTGAATCTTCTCGTTCTTCCCGACGGAAAATAAAAATTCGCAAGTCCATCCCTAACTTCTTCTAAATTTATATTTTTTCCACCAACGATCAGATAAGCGAGCGTTCTTCCATATCTCCCTTTTTTTTCAGGACCGTATGCTAAAATAATTGTTTTATTTTTTACAGCTTTTTCAACGAAAGTTTTTGCCTCTTGCGAATATTCTTCCTTTTTTGAAATCTCCGGCGCATTCATTCCGAGAAATCTTATAGAATTTGAAGTTCCATTTATTTTTACTGTGTCTCCATCTATAACTCTTGTTACATGAATAACTGTTTGTTCCTGATTTAGAAAATGAGTTACTTTTGAATCCAAGTAAGTATAATTGGTTATGAAGAGAATTAAGAGTATAAAAATTAAAAGATAAATTTCTTTATTTTTAGGGATTAAAGATTTCATTCGATTCAGGTAAGAAGAAGGAGGCGAAATCTTTGAGATCATCCGAGATATTTTAATCTCTGGGGTCTTGGTTCAAAAATTATACCATTCTCTAATAATTGTTGAATTTCTTTTTCTATAATTTCCGGAGGAATATCTGTGAGTTCTAAAATTATTTTTTCTTTTTCTATACCTTCAGAATCTTCTGAAAGCTTAATTTTATTAATTAATCTTTCCCGGATAGTTTTGATATAATCCCGATTATTATCTAAAATTTTGTCTTCAGATTTTGAGGAGTTCTCCGACGAAATCAGAGGTTTCGCCTCTCTTGGTTTATATGAATCAGATGAAATAGTTGGGCTTTCTTTTTCAAACTCTAATTTTCTTATTAAGAGATGTTTTGGGTCTTTTGTTTTCATTATTTCTGGTTGGACATAAAAATCGTTATTCCAATTTCTAATTTTTCCTATGATCAAAACGGTGTCTCCTTGTGAAAATTCTTTAAATTTCTGTACATCATCTCCAAAAATTTTTAATCTCATTTGACCAGAACCATCATCAAGCGTAAAAAATAAATATTTTTTTTCACCTTCACTTTCATATCTATCTACAATATTTCCAATTAAATTGACTCGGGATATTTTTTTATTTCTGATTTCTAAAAAAGAAAATCTTTCCTTATCAAAAAAAGGAGTTCCTAAAGTTATCTCCTTTATTTTAATCTTGAATGCAATTTGTCTTTTGAATTTTTCTTCCATTTAAGTTCTTCCTATATAACCTCTTCGAGGTTTAAATATTTCTCCATGAATATTAAGTTTATTGAGTGATTCTTCTATGTCGTTTTTTTCCATTTTTCCTTCTAAGAGTTTTTCAATCTCCTCTACCGGAATCATTTTTCCAAGTCTTCCTTCCAATTCAATTATTGCATTTCTCACGGTGGAGATTTTTCCTCTTTGAGATGCACTTATTCCTGTTGTTATTCTATCTATATCGAAAGACTTTGAATCGTAGTCATATCCAACTTGCATCAAATAGAACTTTATAAGTTTTATTGCTTCTTCTGCGTCCTCTTCTAAAACCTCTTTTCTTAGATGGACTTTTGCAGAGGCTTCTGAAAGTCGAACTAAAGCTTGTAGTTGCCTCGCGGAGATTGGTATTGGTCTTAAAGCATTTCCAGATGAGACTGGCTTATTTCTTAAATCGATGTAAAACTTTTTTATTCTTTGTATAGCTCCTTCGGTTAATTCTGGCTTAACGGTCTTTTTGGAATAAGCTACATATTTTCTTATTTTATCTCTTGAAATTTCCATTCCTCCTCCTCTTTTTTGATGTTCTCTCAAAACGTGGCTTGCAATTTTTTCATCTTTTATTCTATTTGGTAGATCTCTTAAAGCAAAAATTATATCAAATCGATTGATCAAGGTTGGAGGAAGATCAATTTGTTGAGAGATTGACTGATAAGGATCAAATCTTCCGAATTTTGGGTTCGCAGCTGCGAGAACGGAAGTTTCCGCACGTAATGTTGCTTGTACATTTGCCTTAGAAATTGTTACAGTTTGCTGTTCCATTGCTTCGTGCATTGAACTTCTATCTTGAGGGTCCATCTTTTCTAATTCATCGATACAAATAAGTCCTTTATTCGCAAGTACCATTGCTCCAGCTTCTAAACTCCATCCTTTTAGATATTCATCCCGGACTACTGTTGCAGTCAAACCTGCCCCAGAAGCACTTTTACCTACGACATATCTTCCTTTTGGAGAAAGCCCAGCCATAAATTCTAAAGTTACAGATTTAGCGACTCCCGGATCTCCAACCAAAAGAATATGAATATCCCCCCTACTTTTTTGACCATCTTCATGAATTTTCAAAATTCCTCCGAATAATTGAAGAACTAAAGCTTTTTTTATTTCTGTATATCCCCAAACACTTGGAGTTATACTATTTGCTAATTTATTAAATACCTCCGGATCTTTTGAAAGTTCTAAAATTTCTTCTTCATCTTTTTCGCTTATTTCTAAATCCTCAAAAGTTTCTTCCATAGGAATCAAATTATTAACTTCTATAGCCAATTCGAAACGAGTGGAAAGCCCGCCGGTGTGAAGTGGAACCGGAACTTCCTTCAGGATTCCTACAACCTTTACTCTGCTTCCAGGGGTTGTTTTTTCTTCCATTTTTGGTTCGACTAAATCTTCTTTAACAAAAGTGTTTATTCTTTTTGGTTGTTCTCCACCACTTAAACTATCTGGGGATTCTTCTAAAACTAATCTCTGTGTATCTACCATTTCTTTACTCAACAAAGTAAATCCTCCTCTTCGTCCACAAGAACACCTATTTGGATCTCTAAATTTTTTATCTATTTGAAGAACAGAAATTACTGTTCCACAACTTGGACATTCAAATTTAGCATTAACTACTTGAGGTCTGACATCAGACGATTGCCTTATTATTCCTTCGAGGACAATTAACTCATTGAGATGCTTGCTTCTTATATTTCTTATTTTAATTTCCTGTATCTTTGGAACATCGGTTAATCGAATTCTTACACTTTTCATATAGCCTAATTCTTCTATTGCAAGTTCTATTAATCTAAGCGTCTCTTCCGGGTCGGAGAGTATTTCATCAGAAAGCCGGCTTGAGAATTCTGTAATTTTCATAAAATCCAAATAAACCACCTTTTCTCCAAGATTTAGAGATTCTTTCAAATCTTTCTTGTAGACTTCAAAAAATTTCTTCGCTTCAAGAACAATATCTTCACTTTTCATTTTATTCGGTTTCATATAAAATATAGAATGTCCTTCTTTATAAATTTTTAGAACTTCGATTTAGAGGAATTCTAATTAAAATATAT
>CAYWQG010000044.1:0-4319 GCA_964460635.1 Candidatus Woesearchaeota archaeon
TTCTTCTAAAAATAAAAAATCAACACCCTCAATTCTTCCGGTAATTGGTGTAGGAGTTGGAGGTTATGAGGCTGCTACTCATGCTGCTACAATAGCTAAATTTTTGGGTTTTTCTACTCCAGTAAAAGGTGTTACTTCTCCTTATGCTATTTCAGTTGTTCAGGCAGCTGGCTATGCTCTGACAGTAGCGTCGATTGCCTATTTTATTTTAGGTTTAAAAATAGGGGGTTATAGTGTTTCGGGCGGAGCACAAGCGGGGATTGCTCTTGCGTCAGGGTTAGCTTATTTTGCGGCGACCCAATTTTTTGGTGCAGGACTTTTATCTTTAACAGCTTTAGGTCCTGCAGCATTAATTCTAATAATCGGATTTTCTATTTTTGGTTCTAAAACGAAAGTTGAATGGGTTAGTTATACTTGTTCCCCTTGGGAACCTCCTCTTGCTGGACATGATTGTGGGAAGTGTAATAATTTGGGGACGCCTTGCAATGAATATCAATGCAAGAGTTTGGGGAAAGCGTGTTCTCTGACTCCTCCTGATGAAAATGGAAATAGTAAATGTTATTGGAAGAATGAGCATGATGTTTCTTCTCCAGTGATTTCTTCAGATCAGGCTTTATTAGATTCTGGATTCAAATATGTTAAAGAAACTCAAGAGGGAGTTTATATAACTTACACAGGTTCTAAGGAAACCTCTTCAAAGAATGGAATCAAATGCATCCCGGCATTTACAGGTTTTCAATTCGGAATAAAAACAAATGAGCCATCACAATGTAAGGCAGGAATTAATAGGGGAAATAGTTTTGAAAATATGGGCGCGGGTTATCTTTCTGGTTCTTTCACGAAGAATCATTCTGCGACCCTCGCGTTTCCAAGTATGGGTTCTTTGAAAGCTTTAGGTATAACTTTGAAGAATGGAAATAAAATAGATTTATATATAAAATGTCAGGATGAAAATGGGAACGAGAATAAGGCTTCTTTTGGAATTGAATTCTGTATAAATAACGGACCGGATATAACTCCGACGGTTATAAATGGTTCAAATCCAGAGAGTGGGGTCTTTTTAAAATACAATAAGACCGAATTAAAGAATTTTAAACTTAATATTAATGAACCCTCTACTTGCAGATGGTCACGCATAGATAAGGACTATAGCGCGATGCCAAATAATTTGATTTGTCCGAATTCATCTTTAGAATTTAATCCAGATTTATCCTATACTTGTTTAGCTAATTTAACAGGTATAAAGAGCGGTCCTTCAAAAAATGATTTTTATTTCAGGTGCAAAGATCAACCACAATTCGTAGGAGATCATTGTGAAGATTATAAGCCTCCTTCTTCTATAAATGGAGTAACTTCAACGGAGAATAACTGTTCTTTCTTTGGAAAAGGTTGTGAGCTTATGTCTAACCCTCTTGGAGGAAAGGAAATTTGTCGAAGTAAAAGGAATGTAGATCTTTCTTCCTACAAATTTATAGCGAAGGGAACGAATCCATTAATCATTGATTCTGTAAGTCCCAATGATACGATTTTGACAGGAACAGTTTCTCCAATTTCAGTAAATTTAAAAGCACAAACTTCTGTTGGAGCAGAAGAAGGAAAATCTGTTTGTTCTTACAAAGGAAATTTCACAGGGGATTCTTATATTAATTTTTACGGCGATGGAATAACTGATTATAATGCGGAGCATTCACAAAATTTGTCCTTAGTTTCAGGAAATTACTCTTATTCCATAAAATGTACAGATCTGGCGGGAAACCAAGCTACAAAGAAAATAAGTTTCCGGGTTAAAATAGACGACTCGCCTCCGATTGTTACACGAGCGTATGAGAAGGACAATTTCTTAATTTTAAAGACTGATGAGAGGGCAGCTTGTGTTTATACTGGTAAAGATTGTAGTTATAAATTTTATGAAGGAAATTCAATGAGTGATGTTTCATCTAAAATTTATTCGGCAGATTGGAATCCTTCGGAAACTTATTATATAAAGTGTGAGGATGATTATGGAAATGAACCACCTACGAATACTTGTTCGATTATTTTAAATCCCTCAGACATAGGTTCTAAGGCTGCTAAGACTGATTCTACTTCTTTTTAGACGAAAAAACTTATAAATGTTAGAATCATTTTTATTCTATGTTATTTAAATTAAAAGAGCCGGAAGTTTTTTTGAGAGGTGTAGAAATAATTTCCGGACTTGTTTCCGAGGTTCGATTGGAGTTGAGTGATTCTGGTTTAAGTATAACTGCGATTGATCCTGCGAATGTTGCGTTGGTTAATTTTCATATGCCGAAGGAGTCTTTTTTAGATTTTGAAGTAGAAAAGGAAACACTCGGAATAAATTTAGATGATTTGAGAAAAATTTTGAGAAGAGCTTCATCTTCCAGTTCTATTGTTTTTGAGAGGGTTGAGAATTTTTTAGAAATTTCTGTGCAAGATAAAATAAAAAAAGATTTTAAGTTGAGTCTTATAGAAGTTGATTCTGAAAAGATTGATTTCTCTGATAAAGTTTCAAAGATGGAATTTGTTACGGAAGTTAAATTGGACTCCAAAGACTTGTCTGATTCAATAGAGGATTGCTTGGTCGTTGCGGATGCTTGTTCTTTTTCTGTTTCTGATAAAAAATTTGTGATTGAAGCAAAGAATTTGAATTCTGTTCGTTCGGAGTTTTCTCTCGATGAAGCGGATATAAGTGGAGAAGATACAAAATCAAGATATAGTTTAGAATATTTAACTAAATTTATGAAGGGTTCTAAATTATCTGAAAGAGCTATTTTGAATTTTTCCGACGAGCATCCTTTAAAAATTTCTTTTGTTAATTCGAAAGGAACATTAAGATTCATATTGGCTCCAAGAGTTGAAATAGAGGATTAGATTATTTTTAAATTTGGGTTGTCAGATATTCTTTGGAAGTGAAAGTTTTTAAACTTCTTTTCTTTTGAAAATTTATGAAGAAGATTTTTTTATTTAATTTTTTAGGGAGGAAACTCGAAGAGTTTAAACCTATAAAAGAAGGGCAGGTGGGTATTTACTCTTGCGGTCCAACTGTTTATTGGTATCAACATATAGGAAATTTAAGGACGTACATTCTCGTTGATGTTTTGAGGAAGGTTCTAAAATATGATGGTTATAAAGTTAAACAAATTATAAATATTACAGATGTTGGGCATTTAACTTCGGATGCGGACGAAGGAGAGGATAAGATAGAGAAAGAAGCAAGAAAAGAAGGGAAGAAGGCAGAGGATATAGCGAATTATTATTTTGGGGTTTTTGATGAAGACCTTAAAAAATTGAATATTTCAGAACCGGATATTTGGTGTAAAGCGACGGAAAATATTGATTCACAAATAAAATTAATTAAGACTTTAGAAAAGAAAGGATTTACTTATAGAACTTCTGATGGGATTTATTTTGATACTTCTAAATTTTCTCGTTATGGAGATTATGCGAGTTTGAACATAAAAGGATTAAAAGGGGGAGAAAGAATTCCTCTTGGTGAAAAGAGAAACAAGACTGATTTTGCTTTGTGGAAATTTTCTAAGATTCCTGGTGAAAGACAGCAGGAATGGGATTCTCCGTGGGGCGTCGGCTTTCCGGGTTGGCACATAGAATGTTCGGCGATGTCGATGAAGAATTTAGGTGAACATTTTGATATTCATACTGGTGGAATTGATCATATACCAATTCATCATACGAATGAAATTGCTCAATCAGAATGTGCAACAGGAAAAGAGTTTGTGAATTATTGGCTGGAAGGGAATTTTTTAACGAATTCAAAAAAGAAGATTTCAAAATCGAAGGGAGGTTTATATACGCTGTCAGATTTGGAAAAATTAGATTTTCACCCTCTTGTTTTTCGTTATTTTATTCTTACCGGACATTATAGAAAACCTTTAGATTTTAGTTTAGATTTACTTAGGGTTGCTAAAAAGTCTTATGAAAGATTGAAGGATTTAGTTTCTGATTTGAAAGATGATGGAGAGATAAATATTAAATATTTGAAAAGTTTCGAGGACGCGATAAATAAAGATTTGAATATGCCAGAAGCTCTTGCCGTTCTGTGGAATTTAATTCGAGATTCTAAATCAAAAGGAAAATATAGAACGATAAAAGAGATGGAGAAAATTTTTAGTTTAGATTTATTTAAAAGAGAAAATATTAAAATCCCAAAGAGTATTAAAGAATTAATTTTAGAGAGAGAGAAAGCAAGGAAGAAAAAAGATTGGAAATCAGCAGATGAAATTAGGGAGAGAGTAAAAGAGGAAGGATATGTTATAGAAGATGTTTCAGGCGAATTGAAAATTAAAAAAATAAAATAATTT
>CAYWQG010000045.1:0-3927 GCA_964460635.1 Candidatus Woesearchaeota archaeon
TAAATTTAACGGAAATCCCCATTTTCTTTTTTTAGGAAAAAAAGAAACAAAAAAGCGGGCTTATCTCTCCAATACATTGGTCGTCCCACTATCCTCCCCCAACCTGAAAAGAAAAATTAAAACTCTGCGAAATCCTTTCGGAATTTCTTGCCACGCCTTGCAGGCTCTCCTCATTTCAGTCGTCGGGTCGGCTAACAGCGATTAAGAGATTACGAAGTCTTGCAGACTTCTCCATCCAAATTAATTTTACGAGGTCACTACGCTTCGCTTCGTTCCGCTCTGTAAAATTAACTTCTCATAATCCTGATGTTATATTCAATTTTTGAGAATGCCGTTTTTATGATTTTGAAATAATATCTTTTCTCCCACCCAATAGGAGAGACGCGCGCAGGTTTTCTCTAAGAGAAAACAGATAGTCAAAACTTTCAGTTTTGAAATTTATAGGGGGATTTCTTTAGTCCTTCGGACAGATAGTCTTGCTTTCAGCGAGATTTTTTAATAATTTAATAAAAAATAATTTAATGATGCTTGCAATATTAACTATTGAATAGTAATATTTATAAATTTCTAAATGTCTTTTAGTTCATGCAAAATCAAGATGAAAAAAGAAAGAATAGATATAACGAAATTTATGAAAATGCAAGATTTAAAAATTGGGATGATTTTCTTAATTCTGCAGGTCATTTAGAGAAACTTATCAAAGAACAATTTAAACACAATACTCCTGTTATGAAGTTAGTAGGATCTTCATCCACTGGAACTATGAGAAAAAGTCATGAAGATTTAGACTATGCAGTAGCTTTTAGAAATACATTTAGTAATGATGAATTTTTGGAAAAAATAGATTGTTCAGATTTGAATATAACAAAAATAAAACAAAATAAAAAATATGGCTATCTTAAAGTAAGCGGGAATACGAAAACAAATGTTTTGTTCTTGTTCCAATGAGGCAACCTAATGGAAAAATTGAAACTTATGAGCAAGATGCCCTTTATCATTCAGATTTCATTAACAACTCAAAAAAAGAGGATCATTCCTTTAATAGTATTTTAGCAAAGGAGTTCTTCTCTCAATTAAAGGTGTATAAAGAAGTAAAAGGCATTGGAAGTGAATTGCTTATCTTGAAATATGGAAGTTTTGATGATATGTTGGATGCTTTTGCGAGGAATGATTCATTAAGAGTTAATTTTAGTAAGAACAATATTTGTTATTCTGTTAATTCTTTAACAATTGACTATCCTTTTTTGGGAGGACGTTCATTTACTGAGAAGGTTAGCCCAGAGATTTATTCCAATATTCAGAATTTTGCAAATAAGATTTTGGAAAACCCTAGTTATATTATTGGAGAAAAAAATGAATAAAGAAAAAACAATCCTAATTGATTTTTGGGAAACAATTGCTGAAAGCAAAGAAAGAAACACACTTTGGAAGAAAGTTCTAAAAAGTTTTGAAAACTCTGGAATAAATAAGCCTAGTTTCTTCAAATATTGGAAGGAAAAATGGTTTAAATCTAATGTTGAAGGGGAAAGGTTCATTCAACAATTAAGAGGAGAATTTGACATAAATAATGATGAAGCTAATATGTTCAGAGATATCTTAGATTACAAAAATTTGACTTTAATTAATGGGAGGCTAGATTCTTTAAGGAAATTAAGAAATGCCAATTATAGATTTCATCTTGTATCCGATTGTGGAAGAGAGGTTAAAGAATTTGTTGAAAAATCAGATTTGAATAAGATTTTATCAAAGAGATTTTATTCTTTTGAATATGGCACAACAAAAGATGAAGATTTGTATCGAATTGTGTCTGAAGAGATCGGTCTTGATTGTTTAATGGTTGGAGACGATCTAAAGAGAGATTATGAAATTCCAAAAAAATATGGATTTAGAACAAATTTAGTTAAAAAATCAGAAAGATTGGAGTATGTAATATGGAACAATTAGAGTATTTATTAAAAGAGCATAATTTAAAACAAATCAGAGGAATTTCTTGGGAAGAGAGTTTTACTGAAACTTATAATAAATATGCCCAATTCTTTTTAGACAAAAATCATTTAGAGAGAGAAATTTCAAGTCCAAAACAAACGAGATATCAAGATAAAGGAATACTTTTAATAGAAAATGAGAATGAAAGATTTTATGATGGAGAATTATGGAAATCTGATGAAGTGGATTATATAGGTAGGTTAGATTACTTATTCACAGTTCCTTTGTGGGATTGGTGGATCAACCCTCTTTTTAATAGAGAAAAAAATAGAGGAAGAGATAAATCTGTTTTAATCGTAGATAACTTTGAAGAGAGCAAAAAGAATGTTAAGAAAATTTTGTCTGATGAAGGTTTTGAAGTATCAAAAGAGTATGATTTGAAAAGGCCAAACCCTCAAGAAGTATTTTTATTTTATGATTATCTAAATGAATTGCTTCCGATGAATTTTGCTAGGGAAATCAATAGGCTAGAAGGCTTTATTAGAGAAGCTAATCCTCATGATATAAATTTTATTTTAAGAGGAGGGTATTTTTTGAAAGAGTTCTTTAGTTCTTTTAAAGGAGAATGTAATATTTTAAACCCAAACAGAAATGATTCTAAACCAAATCCTGAAGACATCTATCTTGACGATTGTATTGGTTCAATGAGAACATTTGCTTCTCTTGGATTCTCTAGAGAGGAAACTTTTAATTTTTGTTGTTTAAATAGTACCATTCCACAAAGAGTATATCAAAATTATTTTCCAAATATCAATTTTAGTTTGCCGAAAGATTTATTAAATGTTTATTCTTGTAGACTTTTTGAAGAGAATCCAAAAATAATAGGTTTAGATTATTTCGAAGAAGGTTTACGTTTTCATAACAATCCTGTTAGAGATAAATTATTAAGAAAAATAAAAAATTTTAAAAAGATGCAAGATCTTGAGAATAAAACTTATAAATTTGCGGAGGAATTAATTAAATATGGCGAAGAATAAAATAGTCTTTGATACAGATATAGGTTCAGATATAGACGATGCATATGCATTGATTTTAGCTTTAAACTCTCCTGAAATAGAAATAAAGGCAATACTAACAAATAATTCTAATGTAGAAATAAAGGCTCAAATCGCAAGAGCATTTACAAAAAAAATTCCTATTTTTAAAGGAATAGAAAAGGACAAAGGCGTATTAACAACAACAATAGGAAATAAAGAGTACAAACCAGATTCACTAGAAAAAAATCTTGGTTTTTTTAAAGATGAAGATTTAACATATGTATCTCTTGGATCTTTATCAAATTTGGCATTTTTTTTGAAACATGGAATAAAGTTTAAAAAAGTAGTAATTATGGGAGGATCTATAAAATTAGACTATAAGGGTAGGGAGAAGAAAGTTAAGGAATGGAATTTAAGTTGCGATATAGATGCTACAAAAAAAGTTTTTAATAGTGATTTAGATATTCTTCTTGTTCCATTGGACATTACTTGGAATTTAGAATTAGCTGAAGAAGATATAGAAAAAATAAACAAGAGTAATAAACAAACATCTATTCTATTGACGAAACATCTTAATGAAATGAGGGAGTATCTCTTCAAAAAATTCGATATAGCCTTAAAAAAACCAGTTTTGCATGATCCTCTAGCAGTTTATGCATCTTTTGATAATAAATTATTTTCTTCGACTAAATTAAATTTAAGCGTGGATAAAGAAGGGTTTCTCAATATAGATAAAAATGGAAAAAATGTAGGGGTAATAAATAAACTGGAAAAAGAAAATTTCATCAATCTTTTTATAGAGAGAATTTTAAAATGAATAATAATTTAACTTACGAAGAATGTCTAGAGGAATTCGAAAGATCTCTCGAAGGTGGAAGTGAATTTGATATTTTGATAGAAGGGATTGTTAAAATATATCCACAAATAGAATAAGGTGGTTTGATGTAGGAATAGGAGATGGACA
>CAYWQG010000046.1:0-3704 GCA_964460635.1 Candidatus Woesearchaeota archaeon
TCCGAAAAAGACAGAAGTCTTAACAGAATATAAAGTTACGCCTTCAAAGGGTTTTGCCTTTAATGATGTAATTAATTCAATTGCGGGGGAAAGTTCAATCGGAACATGGACACATGTTTCAACAATGAAAAAGAGTGTTTCTGAAAAATTATCTCCTCACATTTATAGTGTAAACAGAGGAACAGGAGTAATAAAAATTGCTTATCCCTTAGATTTATTTGAATGGAATAGTGTTCCAGAAATTCTCTCAAGTATAGGGGGAAATATATTTGGTATGAAATCTATAAAGGGACTACTTTGGAAAGATATAACTTTTCCTGAGAAGATGTTAAAAGATTTCAAAGGACCTCAATTTGGAATTCAAGGAGTAAGAAAAAGGGCAGAAATTAAAATTCGTCCGTTAGTTGGAACGATTGTGAAACCAAAAGTAGGATTATCTTCTTCTCAACATGCAGAGGTAGCTTATAATTCTTGGAAGGGTGGTTGTGATTTTGTTAAGGACGATGAGAATTTAACTAACCAAACTTTTAATAGATTTAAACCAAGATTCTTAAAAACAATAAAACTCTTGAACAAAGCAGAGAAGGAAACTGGAGAGAAAAAAATATATGCAATCAATTGTACTGCTGAAACGGAAGAAATGTTAAAACGGATTAAGTTTGTCGAGGAAAATGGAGGCAATTATGTGATGTTAGATATTTTAACTTTAGGTTGGTCTGCTTTACAAACCGCAAGAAATCATACTTCCTTGCCAATTCACGCTCACAGGGCAGGGCATGCAGCTTTTGATAGAAGTTTAGAACACGGAATAAAAATGAATATCATTGCAAAGTTTGCTCGAATGGTTGGAGTTGATACATTACATATCGGAACTGCTTTTGGAAAAATGTCTGGTAGTGAAGCAGAGGTTTTAGATATTGAGAAAGAAATTGAAAAAAATTCTATAAGTGAAATTTATGGAAATTTGAGACAGAAATGGTACAAAACAAAACCAGTTTTAGGCGTAGCTTCCGGAGGAGTTCATCCCGGGCTTGTAAAAGAAATAATAGGGTTTATGGGAAATGATGTGCTTCTTCAGGCGGGAGGAGGAATCCACGGGCATCCAGACGGAACTTCTGCAGGAGCAAGAGCGATGAGGCAGGCAGTTGATGCAACTTTAAAAAAAGTTTCTTTGAAAGAATATGCAAAAGACCACCGAGAATTAAGAAGAGCTTTAGAGAAGTGGTCAAAATAATTTAGAAGTCTTTTAGAAAAGAATAATAATTTAAACAATCTTTTTATCAATTAGGTATGCTCTACGAAAAGTATTTAGAAACTTTCCACGAATGTCCTTTTGATAAACCAAAGAAATCAGAGATTCTATTTTCGAATAATTCAATCTTTGTAATTTTAGCGAGGGCACCCTATTCTGAAGGTCACTTATTAATTATTCCTTATCGTCATGTCTCAAAAATTTCGGAATTAAATAAGAAAGAAAAAAAAGATTTAGATAATCTTTTATTTTTTACTTTAGAGAAGCTTCATAAGAAATATGAAAATATTACAATGCTTTACAGAGAAGGAACTCTTGGAGGTGTTGGGAAATCTATAAAGCATTTACATATACATTTAATTCCAAATATGAAAATCGGATCATATAATATTAAACTTAAAGAGAGAGAAATTTATTCGGAGCAAGTTTATTTGAAGAAGGCAAACGATTTAAAGAAAGAATTGAAGGAAGAAAATGATTAAAAAAGTATTTCCAGAGTTTAGAGATGAATTGGAGAAGTCAGTTAGTATAGCAATTATTGCTGCTTTCAGTTTTTTAATTGCTCTTTCTTGGAGAGATTTAATAACAGCTTCTATGAAGAAACTTTTTTCTTATTCTATATTTCAGGGGCAATTAGCTTCAACGGCAATTATTACTTTAGTTTCAGTTCTGGGAATTTTCCTCACAACTAAATTTTTTTCTAAGCATAAAAATGAAAAAATATAGACCTTCTGTTTTTATAGTTGCGTATATTTTGAAAGAGAAGAAATATCTTTTGTTAAAAAGAAAACTTCACTGGGTTGGATGGGAATTTCCAAAAGGAGGAATTGAAAAAAATGAAACCAAACTGGAAACTTTAAAGAGAGAAATTAACGAGGAGACTCACCTTAAAATTAAGGCTATAAAAAAGTTTGATATTTCTGGAAAATATTTTTATGAAAAAGAATTGAAAGATAGGCCCGGGTTTATTGGGCAGACTTATTATTTATATGCAGTTCAGTTAAAATATGGAGAAGTGATTATAGATGAGCATGAACATTTGGATTATTCTTGGGAAACTTTTGAGGAAGCAGTTAAGAAATTATCTTGGTCGAATCAAAGAAGATGTTTAGCAATAGTAAATAATTGGCTTACAAAAAAACCGACGAGTTTTAGGACGTTTATAACAAACTCTGGAAAAACAATTTATCTTGGGAAAGACGCAAAGAATAACGAGGAACTGATAAAGATTGTCAAACCCACTGATTATGTTTTTCATACATTGAATCCTGGAAGCCCCTTTGTTAAATTAAGTTCAGACTCTTCGGAAGAAGATAGAAAAATAGCAAGAATCCTTTGTGCGATGTATAGTCATTCGAGAAAAGATAAACCAAAAGAAATTCTTGTAGACTCTTTTAGAGGAGAAGATATTTACAAAGATAAAACTATGAAGCTGGGAACTTTTGGGATAAAAACTTTTAGGGTTTTTAAAATAAAGAGAAAAGAGATAGAAGAATTTAAGAGAACGAAAGAGGATTTTTAAATGTTAAATAAACTTTTGAGAGAGTTACAGAATGTGGCGAATCCAGAAAAGGCAAAAAAATCTAAAAAATTTTTTAAGACTGGGAAAGGAGAATATGGTGAAGGAGATATTTTTATTGGAATTAAAATGGAGATTCAAAGGAAAATTGCTAAAAAATATTTACGAATTCCTTTTCCAAAAATAGAGAACCTGCTCAATTCAAAAATACATGAACATAGAATGGTTGCCGGGATAATTTTAACGGAGAAGTATCGAGAGAGGCCGAAAGAGGTTTTTAATTTTTATTTAAAAAATGCAAAATCCTTTAACAATTGGGATTTAGTTGATGTAACTTGCACAAAGATAATTGGTGATTTTCTCTTTGATAAAAGTAAAAAGATTTTATATGCACTTGCAAATTCAAAGAACCTTTGGGAAAGACGGATTGCGATTATTTCGACTTTTGAATTTATTAAAAAAGGAGAATTGGGTGAGACTTTAAAAATTTCAGAAATTTTAATGAAAGATAAGAATGATTTAATTCATAAAGCAGTTGGTTGGATGCTTCGGGAAGTTGGAAAGAAAGACAAAGAAGTTTTAGAAGATTTTTTGAGGACAAACTATAAAGAACTTTCAAGAACAACTCTTCGCTATTCAATTGAAAGATTTCCAGAAATAGAAAGGAAGAAATGGCTTAAAAAGAAATAGGAAAAGCTTCGTAATAGTTAAATTCTGATTATGTTTCCCGACAAATGAAACAAAGAGATAGCGCCCCTAGAAAAGTTTATTAATTAATATTTGTTTCTTACAATATGAACCTAAAAAGGATTTTTATTCTTGGAAATATGGGGAGTGGCAAATCTACATTAGCAAAAAAAATATCAAAAAAATTAAATATTTCTCATTATGATTTAGATGATATTTTTTGGTCAAGGAAATTCAATAAAAAAA
>CAYWQG010000047.1:0-3636 GCA_964460635.1 Candidatus Woesearchaeota archaeon
AAAAGATCATTAAAAAAAGTAAAAGAAAAACTCCAAAAGTTAAAACTTTTTTAAAAATAATCTTCGATTGCCCCTCTTTTTTCATAATTATTTATCCCTATTCTATTTTATAAATATATTGTTCTCCTTAAGTATATTTCAGTCTATTTTAAATGAATTCAACAACCAAAAAATTAACAAAAATATTTTAAACCTCTTTTCTTTTTTTATTTAATGGACAAAGAAGCACTTTCGAAAATGGGAAAGAGAAACAGAGGTGCAGGGGCTGCATTTGAATTAAAAGTTAGAAAAGAATTGGAAGCTGAAGGATGGATTGTCTGTAAGTGGCTTAACAATATAGATCTCGAAGAAAATAAATTAATTTCTGCACGAAGAAAATGGAATCCTTTTTTGAGAGCACTTTCCCTTGGGACGGGATTTCCTGACTTCATAATCTTTAAATCCGTCGGAGAATATTATAAAATTATAGGAGTCGAGGCAAAAACTAACGGAACTTTGGACAAAATTGAAAAGGAAAAATCTAAATGGTATTTGAAAAATAGAACCTTTCAAAAATTATTAATCGCAAGAGAATTCAAAGAAGGAAAAACCAAAAAAATAAAATATGAGGACTTTAAAGAAAAATACCTCAAGAAATAGAATAATTTTTTCTATTTTTCTTCTATTCTTTTTTTCACACGGAGCTTTTGCTGTATCCCTCGATTTCTCTTGTCCTTCAAATATTTCTGTACTCTCCCAATTTAACTGCACAGCAAAAATAATCAATTGTTCGGGAGGAATTTATAATCTAAAGTTCTATATCTATAAAAATATTTCAGGTCACAGAACAAGTCTCGCAGATATATGGAGCGGAACAAAATGGCAAACTTCTTATTGGTATTCTAAAATTCCTTTTAGTTGTTCTAAACAAAAACCAGTAATAATGAAATTAATTAAAAATTTCTCTGGTTCTTCTATAGGAGAATTTAAATTGAGAATAAATGGAACAAAAAAAGTAGTTTATAATAAAATTTTCAATCTAAAAATCTCGAATGAAATTTTGAAGACTTCAGAAACAAAAACTCCTTTAAAAAATATTACCGAAAACCGCTCTAAAAATTATTCAATCAAAAAAATAAATAAAAAAGAAAAACCAAATCCTTCAAAAATTTCTGGAGAAATAACTTTAAACACTTTAAAAGATCCCCCAAATTCAAAAAAATATAAATCCCCTCCTAAAAATGGAAAAATAAATTCCTTTTTTAAAAATCCCTCAAATGCGTGGAACGTTTTCCTTATTTTTAGTTTCCTCTTGGTTCTATTTTTGATGATAAAAAAAGGAAGAAAAAGAAGGAGAATAGTTTAAAAAGCAACTTTCTAGTTATAAAATATGGAAAAAAAGAAAATAGAAATGGTGATGATTCTTGAAATCATCGGTTTCCCAAAAGAACATTTAATTTCTTCTCTTAAAGATATGATAAATCTCTTAAGAATTGAAGAAAGTGTAAAAATAACTGATGAAAAAATAAGTGAGCCAACTTTAGTCAAAGATCAAAAACAATTTTACACCAGTTTCGCCGAGGTAAATTTAGAAGTAGAAGATATGATGCATTTAGTAATGCTCCTCTTCAAATATATGCCCTCAAATATAGAAATAATAACTCCCGAACAAATCTCCCTCTCAAACTCTGATTGGAGTGAAATATTAAGTGAGATGACGAGGCAATTACACAAATACGATGAAATCGCAAGGGTTCTCGAACTTCAAAAAAAAGAGTTAGGAAAAAGAATAGTTGAACTAACAAAAAAATCAGAAAAAAAATAATTATCTCTTATTTCTCAAAAACTTTAACAAACCGCCTTTATTCCTCGTTCTCCTATATCTTAATTTAAACCAAATCAAAAATAAAACAATCAAAGAAACTATCCCCCATCCAATTAATTCTCCGGTATTATTCTTTTTTAATTTAAGACAAGTTCCGATACAACATTTAGAATCAATAGCATGATTAGAAGTTCCATCACAACTAAAACCTTGTGCACAAACCGTGCCATTCTCTTCCAAACAAGTTTCCATATTCACATTCGTTTTATTAGTCAAATTTTCAGTTAGATTATTTTCAGTTAAATTATTTTCAGTTAAATTGGAATTTAAAACCAAAGAATCATAAGAAATATTAATCGGTAAATAATAAGTTTTATTTTCTGTTTTAAATGTTAAATTATCAACGATTCTGAAAGGTTTTTTTGAAAAAAAAGAAAGAGTAAAACTTTTAGAATTTTTAGAATCTAATGCCCGAAAAAAATCTTTAGAAATATTTACAGTTCCTTTAAAAGAAGAAGGTAATGTTATTGAAAGATTAGAAATATTTCTTTCTCCAGAATTATAAAGTATAATCTTTTTTATAATCTTAAGACCAACTTTTATGGAAGCTTCTATTTTTCCCGGAACAATTTCCAAAGAAAAGTTTTTTATAGAAGTTATATTCGAAGAATTATTCGTGATGATATTTTTAATTGGTTTTTGAGACTTCTCCAAAAAAACGGGGAAAGTATAACTTTGATTTAAAGAACTCAAAGAAAAGAATTCATCTCCAGAATTATTCACTCCCCCAATTTCAAAGTTTAAAAATTTACTCTCTTGTGAAAGGAAAGAATAATTTAAGGAAGAATAATTCTTTCCATCTTTAATAAAATAAAGATTTTTAGAGGAGGCATTTCCAATCTCAAAATTTAAATTAAGTTTTCGATTCTCTAAGTTTGTTATTCCAATTGAGATATAATCTCCATCAACAATAAAATTAGGAGAAAAAGAAAATTCTACAGACTTATTTATTATTAAAAAATTCTTTTGAAAATTGCCAATCTCTACACTTCCATATTTTTTATATTTTACATTTTCCAATCTCAAAGAATAATTTCCTGGAAGTTTGTTTCCTAAAAGAGCATAAATATAAAAATTCCCGTCGGACTTTTCTAAATTATAATCCACCGGAATCCTTGTGTTCTCTTCCTCATTATAAAAAGAAATTTGTTCCATAGATAAAAATTGATAGAAATTTCCAGAAACTTCTGCTATTAAAGTTTCTCCTTCGTTGAGATTGTTTTTCATTGTTATACTAACTGCAAAAACTAATTGTGAAAAGAAAATCCCGACCACCAAAATTGTTAAAAATTTTTTCATATAAAAACAAGAAAAAGAGAGTTAATAAATCTTTATTTGCTCATCTCTTTTAATCTCTTAAGAACATCATTCGCATGTCCTTGGGAACCTTCAACAGGGGCTCTAACACGAGGCCTTCTGACTAAAGGTCTCCTTGAAGTATTTGGGGGAAATCTTGGAAAACGCCTATTAAAAGAATTCTTTCCTGAATCTCTTCTTCCTTTAGATGTCATTCTCGCAATCAAGACTTTCAATTTCTCTTTAAAAATAAATCCCAAGATAGTCAATAAAATTAAGAAACCTAAAAAATACCAAACAAAACCAGAAGAAGAGGAAGAAGTTTTAGTAAAACAACAAACATTAGAATTTTCTGTTCCGCACGAATAAGAATCATTTTCGAACTGAGCATTTGAACAGGAACCAATACACATCCCCCCATTATTTGAACAGTCTGTCCCTTGCACTGTTTGATTTATTCCACCTCCATTCCCATT
>CAYWQG010000048.1:0-2854 GCA_964460635.1 Candidatus Woesearchaeota archaeon
TCCGTGTTTGAGAAATCTTTCCCGAGGGCGGTTTTGCTCTGGAAGGTCTTTGATTCTCATAATTTGTTGTAGCCAGTGGATTATAAATATTCTTCCCTCTCCTATAAAGATTTTCAATAATTAAAAACAGGATAATAATATAACTTTATTCTCAACAGTAATCACTCTTCTTTCCTTGCACTTCATCTGCAGATGGCAAACTTTTTGCAAGGGCTTGTTCTTTTGGTGGAAGATAATTAAGCCAGCATAAAGCGTGGAAGGATGCCCCGGCATATTCTTGATGTTCTTTTCTGTAATTCGAATTCTCGGAAGCTTTATTTTCTTTTCTAAGATCATACACCCCCCAATCTAAACCAAAATTCACATCTGTTTTTATTTGCGTTCCAATCCAGATTCCTTCTTTGACAAACACATACGGCGTTAAAACGGTCGTTCTGGAAGCTCCTTTTACTGGTTTAGGTAACCGGTCTGCTAATTTTTGGAATTCCGGAGATAAATTAGTAAGATGATCTAATCTCATCATTATCCCGCAAGGATTTATTATATCAAAATCATATTCAACAGACCCATCGCTTACAATCCTTCGATTCCCGTCTGACACATAACCGCTTATTGGAGAAGTTACTTTCAAATTATTTATTTTAGGATTATCATATCTAAATCCCCCGTGCGGTTTATAATCTCCCCCACGATACTGCCCTGGATAAAGAATCGAACTAACTTTTGATAAATTTATAGGAGTTTCAAATATCATAGAAGAACACTTTGGAGGAGTTCCCGAAGATTCCCATTTATTTGTATTCATATTAAATCTCCATGTAACAAAATTATTATTTTGGATATTTTTGTTTTGATTAAAAAATATCAAAAAAGCCCCACCAACTAAGAGCACCGTAATAATAATTATAAATACATAATATCTACTCATATTCAAATTAATACTTTAATAGTATATTAATCTTATTATTCTAATCTTATATTTTTAATTTAAGAATCCTTTGTAAAGCTTATTAAAATAAATATAATCCGATTAAGAACAAAATAGAAAACCTTTTAAGGAGTTAATCTTAAACCAAAGAATGGAATTTTGTCCAAAATGTGGGTCTATGTTTTCGAACGAATTGGGTATTAAGAAATGCAATCAATGTAGTTATTCCGAGAAGGGAAAATTAAAACTTAGGATTTCTGAGATAATGGAAACACAAGAACAAGTAGAAGTCATTTCTGAGACTGATGAAAAAATGTTGCCGGTTGTCGACGCAAAATGTAAGAAGTGCGGAAATAAATCCTCTTATTTTTGGACATTACAGACTCGTGCAGCGGACGAATCTGAAACAAAATTCTTCAAGTGTACAAAATGTGGAAATACTTGGAGAGATTATAGATAATTAAATTTCAAAAATTGTAATGGTTCTCGAGACATTTATAAATTTAGTATTATAAATATCTTCCTCTAATCCTCCTGCTTCGTGAATATGGGCCGACAAAAGAAGCGTTGGTTTGAATAATTTTATTGCTTTTGTCACGGCCGTCGAACCCAAAAATCCACTAAATTCAGAGGTGCTTCCTCTTGGATGAATGTGGGTAATCATTATTTTTTTTTCAAGAGAACTTATTTTATCGTGTCCTTTTTTCAAGAGTTTGAAAATTTTATCTTCGGAAAGAACAAATTCTCCAATGTCGCCCCCTCCCGCTCCAAAAATTCCTACATCTTTAAAAACAAAAGCTTTTCCATGAATGTCTTTAACCAAAGGAGACTTTGATAAAAATTTTATCGTTTTGTTCAATTCATGATTCCCCGGAATAATTAAAATTTGTTTATTCAATTTTAAAAGAGGCTTAAAAAAAATCTCATTTAAAGATTGGTCATTAGTCAAATCTCCGAGGAGAAGGATTAAATCTACATTATTCTTAAGAGCTTCCGAAACAATTCTTTTTAGAAAGAGTGGTTCTCCGTGTATGTCCCCTATTGCTAAAACTTTTATTTTCTCATTTTTCATTGATTTAAAAGGAAATTAGGAATTAAAAGATTATCCTATTTTCTAAAATATACTTTTCAAAAGATTTATAAGGAAGTATATTTTAGAAAATATGCTTAGAAGAATATACTTCCTATGAATGATGGATTTGATGTCTTCTTTAGGAAAAAGCCGGCACTTATGTTGGTTGCCCTCGAGAAGAACACGCGGATTAGGTACGGGAGTGTTTTGGCTAAAGAAGCCAATTGCACTTACAGTCACGCAGTGAAGATTCTGAAGGCCATGAAAGATTTAGGGTTAGTTGGATTCGAGAAAAAGGGGCGAATAAAAATTGTCCAACTTACCAAGAAAGGAATGGTCGTCGCAGAAGCAGTAAAAAACTTACAGAAAGTCATAATGTAACCGCCCCTATGAAAGTATCTCGAAAAGAAAAGACTCTTTTAGAGCAAATTTTGTTCTGTTAAATTTTATAGATTCAATTTAATAAAAATATTTACATAAGAAATATCTTACCTTTCTCCAAGATCCTAAATAAGAATTCAAAGGAATATTTATAAAAGATTTAAACTCTTATATTTTGTGCTCCTGTAGTCTAGAGGCCAAGGACGCCACCCTCTCAAAGAACGAAGTGAATTGAGTGAGATCAGTTTGTCCTGTCGCTCTCAAAGAACGAAATAATTTGATTAAATTCATAAGTCAAAAGAATTAGTCAGGTAATTTATTTTAAAACAAAAAACTTTTAGAGAAAAGAAAAAACGATTTGACCAAGATTCTTTTTGAAGTTTTATTGGAGAAAGGTGGAAACCCGAGTTCAAATCTCGGCAGGAGCGTTATTGATATTGAGCAAAGCGAAATATCATTTTCTGATTTTTAAC
>CAYWQG010000048.1:2954-3617 GCA_964460635.1 Candidatus Woesearchaeota archaeon
AAATAAATGAGCGAAGCGAGTTTACAGAAGTTTTCGTGAGCATGAGTAGGCAGGAGCGTTATTGATATTGAGCAAAGCGAAATATCATTTTCTGATTTTTAACGAGGGGAACCCGAACTTCAAATCCGAATGTTTACGAAAATTCAAATAAATGAGCGAAGCGAGTTTACAGAAGTTTTCGTGAGCATGAGTAGGCAGGACGTGAATTAATTCTAAAAAAGAGAAATTATTATAAATAAAAGGCCCTTTAAAATACTATGAATTTATTTAATTTAACAATAAACAATAAAAGATCAAAATCAAATGAATATTTGAAAGAAATTTCAAAGAGAAAAACTCTTTCGATAGAAGAGTTAAGAAGGGAATATGAGAAAGAAATTTCTGGACTGAGTTTATATCTCCTTAGCGAAATGGAATGGTGTGAATCTCAGAACATCGAATATCGCACTTTATCCACTTCAAGAAAAGAAAGTGCAACTGAAATTTCAAGAAATTACGCTATGGAACTTTTTAAAAAAGTAGACAAATATAAAGTATTTTACGAAGAAAGTTAATTAGTAATTTTTTATTAATAAACTTATTTACTTAATTCTATAATTGATTCCGCTAAATCGCCAGTCTTTCTCAAGCTATTTTCCGCTTCTTCCTCCGAACAATTTGTCT
>CAYWQG010000049.1:0-3330 GCA_964460635.1 Candidatus Woesearchaeota archaeon
TTAATTATTTTGAAATGCTGGAGTCGGAGTTTCTACGCAAGTCCGGAATGATCATAAAAGATAAATTTAAATATAAATTTTGTTAGAGAACATTATGATAGATATTAATTTAATTAGAGAAAATCCAGAATTAGTTAAAGAAAATATAAGAAAAAAATTTCAAGAAGAAAAAATTTCTTTGGTCGATGATGTTTTAAAACTCGACACAAAATGGAGAAAATTAAAATACAAAGGGGATGAATTAAGATCGGAGAGAAATAAAATTTCTAAAAAGATTAATGATTTGAAAAAAAAAGGAGAGAAATTTTTGGTTGAGTTAAAACTCGCAAAAGAAATTCCGATTAAACTTAAAGAGGTTGAAGAGGAAGATAAAGAATTACAAAGAAAGATAAGAAAGATAATGTTTAAAATTCCAAATATAATTGACTCTTCCGTGTCGATTGGAAAGGATGAATCTGAAAATGTTGAAATTGAAAGATTTGGAAAACCAATAATTCCGGATTATGAAATCTTTAATCATTCCGAACTTGCCGAAGAATTGGAAGTAGTCGATTTTGATTCCGCAAGAGAAGTTTCCGGAAAAGGATTCTACTATCTCCTTGGAGATCTGGCTTTATTGCATACTTCTATGCTCGCCTTCGCAAGAGATTATTTAATTAAGAAGGGATTTGAATATGTGATTCCCCCCTTTATGATTCGAAGAAATGTTGTCGAGGGAGTTATGAGTTTTGAAGAGATCGAAGAGATGATGTATAAAATAGATGGAGAAGATTTGTATTTAATTGGAACTTCAGAGCATTCTATGATTGGACGATTTATGAATAAGACAATTGATTTTGAAAAACTTCCCCTTACTCTTACAAGCTATTCTCCTTGTTTCAGAAAGGAAGTTGGAAGTCATGGTTTTGAAGAAAAAGGTTTTTTTAGATTACATCAATTCGAAAAGGAAGAAATGATTGTTTTGTGTGAGCCAAAAGATTCTCCTAAGTTCTATAATAAACTTTTGAACTATACTATTGAAATATTTAAACAATTAGAAATTCCAATTAGAACTTTAGAAATTTGTTCGGGAGATTTGGCGGATTTGAAAGCAAAAAGCGCAGATGTCGAGGCGTGGTCGCCAAGACAAAAAAAATATTTTGAAGTTGGAAGTTGTAGCAACCTCACCGACGCTCAGGCGAGAAGATTAAACATAAGAGTAAATAAAAAAGGAGAAAGGTATTTCCCTCACACTTTAAACAATACTGCTTTGGCTAGTCCGAGAGCTTTGATAGCAATGATTGAGAATCATCAAAACGAAGATGGAAGTATAAAAATTCCGAAAGTTTTATGGTCGTATATGCTCGGAAAAAAATTAATCTCTAAAAAGGAATATAAAGCTCCTTAGAATTTCTCTATTTTTTCTTTTCTTAAATAAACTGCAAGACCTTTGGACTCTTTTGTCCTAAAATATCTTACCTCATCCATATATTCTCTCATAAAAAAGACACCGGTTCCACAATTTGATTCTGGTTTCTTTTCTCCAGAAAATTTATACCAATTAGAAAATTCTAAATTTTTAAGATTTTTATTTTTTTTAAAAGAAATAAATTCAAGAAACATTTTCGACAATTCTTTTCCCTCATCAATAACTAAAAATTCTATCTTTTGTTCTCTTAGTTTCTTTCCAAAGAGTATTTTTTTATTGTAGTCTGAATTATTTCCGTGTTGATAAGCATTTAAAATGCATTCATAGAGTGCAGTGTAAATATTTGAAGGAAATCCTTTATTGTGACATTCTTCTGAAACTGGTTTTACTATTGAATCTATAGAATGGTTATAATCCTTTTCAATTTTTATCTTCGAAAAAAGAAAGTCTTTAGTTATCTTTAGATACTGAAGCGAACTATCCTCCAATTTTAAAATTGTATTCTTTTTCTTTTGACCGGTATCTTTAATCGAAAAAATATTTTTTTTATAATTTTTCATTTCCTAATTTAAAGATAATGGTTTATAAATTTATTGAATGTTATCACTATTTAGTGAGTTTGTTTTGGAAAGAAATATAAATTGAGAGAGTTTTAATGGGTGTTAAGAAATCCAAGCCAAAGGCGAGGATTAGTTTGTAAGACTTCGTAACCTCTTAATCGCGGTCATATCCCTTTAAGCCAAAAAATCAAAGTCGTCGTATTTAAAGAATTGTGGTTGAGTACAGATTAATCTTTGAATATTTTTTCAATTAATTTAAATTTTTTTGCATTGCAGTCAATTTCTGCTTTTATTCCTAATGGTAAAATCCATTGTGGATCTGTATGTCCAAAATCCATATTAGTTATTATTGGGAGACTTGAATTCTTAAATTCAGTATTAACTACTTTTAGTATATCTTCGTTTAAATCTTTCTTTTCTTCTTCGGAATAATCTCTCGGTCTTCCGATAAGTAATGCAGAGATTTTGTCAAAAACTCCTTGCATACCATAGTTTCGCAGCATCCATTTTACTTGATCTGGTGTTGGTTTATCTTCTGATGTTTCTAAAAAGAGAATTTTACCATTCCAAAAATCATCATTCGGCCAGAATTTAGTACTTTTCATAAATTCAAGAACTTCAATTGATCCCCCAAAAAGCTGACCCTGAATTTTTGAATTTCCTTGTAAAATATTCCACCCCTCATTTTTTGATATAGATTTTACTTTTCCTATATTGGACTTGTCGTTCCAATCTAAATAACCTTCAGAATAAAAGTCAAAAGCGCTGTAATTATAGTTCTCAGGATTTTCAAATAAAATAGTCTTGACGTGCTCTTGGAATTTTTGACCTAACGAATTCCATTGTGAAAATCCCGCCATAATTGTAGGACCCTGTAATGTGACAAGTCCAAGTTGATTAAAATAAGTCAAAAGAGTAGTTGTATCAGAATATCCCATAATAATTTTCGGATTTTTTCGAATTATTTCAGTGTTTAGATAAGGCAGTATTCTTACTGAATCATCTCCACCAATTGATACAAAAATCGCCTTAATTTCTTTATCTGAAAAAGCATCATTTATGTCTTTCGCTCTGAATTCTGGATTTTTGTAAAGATAATCGGCATCTTTCCTAGCTGAAGGATATTCTTTAATTTTAAATTTTAAATTTTCAAGTACCTTAATACCTGATTCATAAATATGAGGAAAAACGCTTGGGCCTCCCCAAGATGGAGACACAACCGCGATGGTATCTCCTTCGTGTAATTTCTTTGATTTAATCACCATACCGTTCTTACAAATTGATTGATTTATATAATTTGTGTGTTTTATTATAATTCTATTTTATAAAAGACAATTGGATATAACCTCGGGCTTAAGAGAA
>CAYWQG010000050.1:0-3248 GCA_964460635.1 Candidatus Woesearchaeota archaeon
ATTGCTTACGCAATACCGTTTGTTGTTTCTCCATTCCTTTGCGAACTGTGGCGCTACGCCTGTGGTAAATCTAAAGTCCGCTCACTCACGAAAAACACCTCGCATTGGCTACTCACTTCGTTCGTAATGCCTACTTGGTGTTCTCGTGGCTCGCTTAGTGGCTTCGGTTAGAGTTTTGTGCAAATCTGTACGAAAGAAAAATGATTGTGCTAAACGCACAAGCAAATCATATTGTGCTTGCCCCACCCACCCAATGCGCGCGCAAGCGAAGCTCCCTTAAAAAATTTAACTTATCATCTTATTGTAATGTTCTTCGTATCCAGCCTTTATAAATATTTCCTTAAATGCTTTCTTGAAAATATCAGAATCTATTTCTTTCATATCTGTAATATTTGTAAAATCCGAATGCGATTCTCTTTGAACATATCTTGTAAAAAATTGATACTCCGATTTACTTTCTATTTGCTTGATAGATTCGTTAAATTTATTTTTATCTATAAATCCAAAAAAATATTCTAAAATATTTCTCATTGAGTTTGCGAGTAATGAATCAGACGAATTACCATTATTATGATCTTTTAGTATCTGCCAATATGATTGATACTCATTTTGAATGTCGTCCTTTTCTAAAGAACTTATAGTAGAATATTCTGGTTTAATAATTCTAAATAGATTTTGACTATTGCTAATAGTTATTAGTTCATGAAAAAAATATAAACTGTGTGTCAAAACAAATATTTGCTTATATTTATCTGTAAAAAATGTATTTTTGATAAGTTGAGCTATGTTAAAAATATAAATGTGGGACAAACTAGAAATAGGATCATCAACGACAATTATTTTTTCTGTTATTGCTTCATCTTCACTTTCTTTTCCTTTACATAACTCCAAAAAATATAAAAAGCTAATGATTGTTTTTTCGCCCTCACTTAACGTTTTAAATTTGGCATTGTCTTCACTGCCTCTTTTTATTTTATAAGAAAATTCATCTTCCTTTTCTATTGTAAAATTATCTATACCTAAAAACTTTAGTTCAATTTTAATATTATTGATAGCTTCATCAATATTAATATTTTCTTTTTGGGCTAATCGTATAATTTCTTTTTGTTCATTTATTTTTGTATTTAATTCAAGGACATTCTTCTCAATTTCTGTCTTTTTTTGATTCAAAATTTTATTTTGAGAATTATAATTTTCTATTGTTTGATCATAGTCCCATCTCATAATTTCCCAGAAATTATTAACGATCTCTTTTTTGGTTTTCTTTTTGTTTTTTACTTTTAAATTATGAGCTTTTATTTCTTTAATTATCTCTTCAAAAAAATTATTCAAACCATCCTTTTCTAAGATTGTTGATTCTAGAATAACGACTTTACTGGGTGTCTTTATTTTTTCATTTGTCTTTGACCAATTAGAACTTAATTTTTCAGTAAAATTTTTATAAAGCAATTTAAATTCTGTTTCTCTATTTTTAATAAAATCATTTTTTAATAATTCTGTTTCATTATCTTTGACTTTTTGCCAAGCACTAAAATATTCAGAATTGAGACTTTTTAATTCAGTAATTTTCTCCTGATAGCTTTTGTCAAAATAACTTTGTATTTGTTCATATAATTTTTTTGAAATTGTTTTCTTTTGGCAAAGGGGGCATTTTTCATTCTCTATTTCTTCATGACCTTCTTTTTCTTTAGGTTCTGCCATATAACTAAGTCCTTGTTTTACCCAGTCCGCATTATCTAATTGTTTTATTAAATCTGCAATTTGTAAATTTTCATTTCCAACAATCACTTCTGAGAAAATTTTATTTTCTTCAATTCCCAAAAAATAAAAATCACTTTTTTCAATTTCTTTTTCGTCATATATCTTTGCATTTTCTCCCTGTGTCGCTTCCGCTTCTTCTTTTAATTCTTCAACCGTCTTTTCTGGCTTTTCTTCTGTTTTTTGTATTTTTCTAATATATTCAAATAATGAATCTTGACTTCCTCTTTTTCCTTCAAGGCAAAATTCTAAAATTCTATCTCCTCCAGAGTATGTCGTTTTGATTTCCCATGTTTTTTCTTTTGATTTTTCTGACAGATTGTTAATTTCGGTTTTTTTCTTCTCTAGATCGATTTCTAAGCCAGTGTTTTTTTCTCCATTCTTTAATTCCAAATTTAGTTCTTTAATTTCATTTGTTGCTGTCTCTATTTTTTCTTCTGCCTCTTTATTTTTTGACGAGAGGGTAAAAATTCCTTTTTGAGTATCTTTTTGGTAAAAATTATTTTCAATAAAATTCTGATTATAAACTAATATTTTTTCATTATTTAAACCCTCAATTAAACAATTTGAAAAATTGGTATCGTCTTTATTTGCTAAAAAATTAGAAAAAACAGTTTTTCCTGCTCCATTTAATCCATAAATTAGGTTTACTTTTTTATGTGTTTCTAAGATAGCTGGGTTTTCTCCGTAACTAGCAATATTTTTTATAGAAATTTTAGTAATCATAATTATTTTTTCATAAAATCCTCAATTCTTTTTTCTGCAAGAGCAACATACTTTTCATCTCTCTCAATTCCAAACCATTTTCGCCCTAACGCTTCGGCAACAATCGCAGTTGTTCCGCTCCCCATAAATGGGTCAAAAACAATATCACCTTTATTACTTGCAGAAAGCAAAACTTGCTGGATAAGTTTCAGGGGTTTCTGTGTAGGGTGTGCTTTTATTCCGTTTTCATCTTTCAATCTTTCTTTGCCTTTGCAAAGTCCAAAAATCCAATCTGTATCTTTCATTTGCTTTCCGCCATTCATTTTTTTCATAAACTCATAATTGAAAGTATATCCTTTTGAATTTTTATTTTTTACAGACCAAATTATTGTTTCGTGAGCATTTGTAAATCTACGCCCATTGAAATTTGGAAGAGGGTCGGTTTTAATCCAAAGTACATCATTCAAAAACCAAATTCCGAGATTTTGCATAATTGTTCCAACGCGAAAAATATTATGATACATTCCAATAACCCACATCGTGCCAGTTGGTTTTAGAATACGCTGACATTCTTTGAGCCAATTTTCAGTAAAAGAATCATAATCTTCATAACTATCAAATTTATCCCACTCATCATCAACGGGAATAACTTCCGAGCCATCGGCTCGTTTTAGTCTTTTTCCTTTCGGTAATTGTAGATAATATGGAGGGTCTGCAAAAATTAAATCAACAGAATTATCAGGGATTTTTTTCATTTCCTCTATGCAATCGCCATGTATTATTTT
>CAYWQG010000051.1:0-3213 GCA_964460635.1 Candidatus Woesearchaeota archaeon
ACCATTATAAGAAACTTTAAAAACTAAAATTTATCTTTAGTTCTATGTTTTATGTAATAGAAGTAAAAGACCACATTAGGGTAAGTCCGAGTTTGTTCGGTTTGGATACTGAAGAAGCAATTGAAAGACAGCTGGATGAGAGTTATAAATTTCATTATTTCAATGATTTAGGAAAAGTTATTTCTGTAATAGATGTTATTGAAATCGATGAAGGAATTGTCATACCTGGAGATGGGGCGGCATATTATAAAGCCCGTTTCTCGTTGCTCGTCTGGAAACCGGAACTTCAAGAATTAGTCTATGGTGTAATATCTGAAATAAGTAACTTCGGAGCCTTTATAAATTTGGGCGCTTTCAAAGGGATGATTCATATAAGTCAAACTATGGAGGATTATGTAAGCTTCAGCAAATCCAGTTCACTCCTTGGAAAATCTTCAGGAAGAAATTTACAGGAAGGAGACTTATGTCTGGCAAGAATAATTGCAATAAGCAAGAAAGAGAGAGTTCCAAAAATTGGATTAACTATGAGACAACCAGGATTAGGTAAATTAGAATGGATAAAGGAAACAAAGGAAAAGAAAAAAGAAGCCAAAAATAAATCTGAGAAAAAAGAAAGGGTCTCAAAAAAAGGTAAAAGTAAATGAAAAAAAAGGTCTGTAAAATATGTAGGAGAATATATGAAGAAGGGGTCTGTCCAAGTTGTGGTTCTAAAGAATTTACAAATAATTTTAAGGGAAAAATTATCATTTTAAATAAAGAGAAATCAATCATTGCAAAGAATCTGAAAATAATTAATAATGGAGAGTTTGCAATAAAATCAAGATGAAAGAAATAAAAATAAAGAAAGATTGGGAGAACCCCCTTTTAAAAAAAAGAGAAATAGAATTTGAGACTTTTTCGGAAATTGCTCCTACCCGCAAAGAAACAATGAAGTTTTCGTCTGAAAAATTTTCTAAACCAGAAGAAAATATAATACTTAAATCAATAAAAGGATCTTTTGGATCTAAGAATTTTATTATTTCAATTGACATTTATGAATCTGAAGAAAAGATTCCTAATTTTAGAAAGAATTCTAAGAGAAGAATAAAGGGAGGCGAAAAAGATGGGGGGAAATAAATCTAAGAAGAAAGGAAAGAAGCCCCATAAGAATAAACCTACGAGTAAAAAATATAAAAAGTACACAATCGTTTCAGGAATATTAAAGAAAGAAATGTTCTGTCCTCGGTGTGGCCCGGGAATTTTTCTTATGAAAACTAAAGGAAGAACTTACTGTGGAAAATGTCATTATTCTGAATTTAAAAAAGAAGAATCTGAGAAGTTAGCTTCCTAATTTATTAATTATTATTGAATAAAAACCCGTGGATAGATGTTTTAGGAAAAAATAGACCTAAGACCTCTATCCGGGGTAAAGAGGTGATATTTAAAAGAGGTTGATTGCCTATTTAAACCTTTCGGTTGTTACTCTTAAAAAATGACGCAATAGGTTCATAAGGAAGTAGTCAATAGAATTTCAATGCACCTTTCCGAAGAGGACTCAAAGATTTTTACACTGAGAGAAAAAATACATGTCTAAAATTATTCCAGATTCTATAAAACAAGAGCAAATTCAGGACTTATTATTTGAAAAAAGACCGAGTTGGAAAGAAATAATTCTTGATTTAATAAACACGAATCGACTCGATCCATGGGATATCGACATAATCTCTCTTTCGGATAATTACCTCGATAGAATAGCCAAACTTAAAGAATTAGATTTTTTTATCTCAAGTAAAGTTCTCCTCGCAGCATCTCTTCTTTTAAGAATAAAATCAGAATTTCTCATAAATAAATACATAAAAGGAATTGATGAGATTTTATTTCCCAAGAAGGAAGAAAAAATAGTCATAAAAAAGGAAATCTTTGATGAAGAAATCCCAGAACTTTTTCCAAGAACCCCCCTTCCCCGATTAAGAAAAATAAGTTTAGAAGAACTTATTGGCTCTTTAAACAAAGCGATAAACACAGAAAATCGTCGAATAAGAAAAGAGGTAGTCAAAAAAAGAGGGTTAATTAAGGCATCTCTTGCACTTCACAGACAGCGAAGGAAAATAACAGATCGAATAAAAGAAATTTATGATAAATTATTAAATTATTTTAAGAAAAGTATTAAAGGAGGAGTCAAATTCAGTTCTTTCGTAGAGAATGATAAAAAAATAGATTTTTTTGTTCCTCTTTTATATTTAGATAATAAAGGAAAAGTTTTTTTGGAACAAAAAACTGCTTTTGGAGAAATCTATATTCATTCTAAAAAGAAAAAAGTTTTGCGGGAGTAGTACAGAGGTAGTATACTTGCTTCCCAAGCAAGCGACCCGGTTTCGATTACCGGCTCCCGCATAGATAAAAGAAGCATCAAAACTATTCATTAAAATTTTTAATACTTTTTTATCTTGTAAAAACTTCTACTAATTTGTTTTGAACTTCTTTTACTTTTTTAAGTTTCATTTTTCCTGCTTTATAAGAAATTCTCGAACTATCTGCTGTAAAGATAAGAGAAGCCATAATAAAACTATCTGAACTTAAAGAACCAAAAAAAAAAATCTTTTTTTCTTAAACTAATTAAATCCTCATCATTTCTTTTATTTGTTGTTATCTGCGCAAGAATAATGTTTTGCCCCTTAAGATTTGCAATCACTACAGCCGGTCTTTTCTTTGCCCCTGAAAAATCGGTATAGGAAAATGGTCAAACAACAACATCTCCTTTAGTATAAATTTTTTTCATTTTAAATTTGTGCTAGTGAAAATCTTTGATTTACTCTTACAAATCTTTCCATGCTTCTTCATCCTCTTTTGATAACCAATTTTTTGATAAGGCTTCTTCACTTGCCAACATACAAAATAATGCCTCATTTAATTCTTCATTTTTCATGGGTTTTAGTTCAACCCGGTCAGCATAAACGATAATACTTATTTTTGTTCCTTCCTTAAACCCAACTATTTTCCTCGCAACATTAGGAATACAAATTTGTCCTTTACTCGTTAAAATCGCTGTCCTTATGTCTTTTATTTCTTCTTGCATTTTATTTTCCCCTTAATAGTAAGAAATGTAAGAAATATTATATAAATGTTTTGTTTTCAATGGCTTTGCGTATAAACTCCTACTCCAGCATTTCAAAATAATTAATTCTTCTAAAATTGTGAATAATTATTCTTGCACAAACCTGAGTAAATTTTGAA
>CAYWQG010000052.1:0-3093 GCA_964460635.1 Candidatus Woesearchaeota archaeon
TCATTTAATGTTGCCAAATATTTTTCAACTAAATAATATCCAAGTGAATAACCTAGCCAAGAAGGATATTTTCCCGTCCCATAAAAAACTTCCATATAAAAATTAAAATTAATTGAATCAAACTGAACATTTATAAAACTCATAATTTTTATGATATTTATGGAGAAACAAATGTTAAAGGATAGATTAGAACACTATTCAAGAGTATATGAATCTGCCAGATTTACAGATTGGAATAGCTTTTATACTTGTTTAAATGATTTAGAGGAAATTGTTTTAGACGCTTTTCCAGACAATGTTCCTTTAATGAAATTAATCGGTTCTTCCTCGACTAGAACAATGAGAAAAGGTGAAGAAGATTTAGATTTTGCAGTAGCTTTTCAAAATCCTCTGAGCAATGAAGAGTTTCAAAATAGAATAAGAGAAACAGAATTAAATATAACTGAAGTAAACGAAAATAAAAAATATGGCTACGTAAGAATCAGTGGAGTTCATGAGGGTATGAATTTTGTCTTAGTTCCCATGAGGAATCCAAACGGACACATACAAACTTATGAACAAGATGCATTTTATCATCCAGATTTTATTAATAAATATAAACAATCCACTCATTCCCGAAATGTAATTTTAATGAAAGAATTTTTTGAGCAGATAGGAGTATATAGGGAAGTTAAGGGAATCGGCTGCGAGTTAATGACTTTGTATTTCAGAGATTTTGATGAGATGTTAAGTTCATTCACCAAAAAAGATTCACTAAGAATAAACCTTAGTCCCAATAACTTAATGTATTCGTCATCTCCTTTGATAATTGATTATCCTAATTTAGGGGGACGTTCCTTTACGGAAAATGTTACAAGAGAAATTTATGAACATATCCAGGAATCTGCAAGAAACGTTCTTGAAAATTTTGGAAATCTCAAAATAAAAAAATGAAAGACTTAATTAAAGATATACATAAATTCAGAACTTTTAATAGATTAAAAAGTGTTTATAGAAAAAATTCTGTAGGCAAACGTAAAGAGAGTTCGGCAGAACATTCATGGAGCTGTTTATTATTGGCGGATTTTTTCTTAAGCAAAATAGATATAGATATAAATAAAACAAAAGTTTATGAGTTATTAATTTATCATGATATTTTAGAAATAGAATCGGGAGACAATCCTTTAGAACCAAAAAATAATGATGTTATCAAAAATAAAAAAGATGAAGCAGTTTTTCTTAAAAAGTTGAAAGAACAATTACCTCAGCCATTAGATAGCAAATTTTTAAATTTATATAATGAGTTTGAAGAACAAACAACTAGTGAAGCAAAATTCGCTAAATTAATTGATTCACTAGACCCCATAATTCATGAGTTAGATTATAAAGAAGATTGGACTGGTTGGTCTAAAGAATTTTTTATTAAAGAAAAATCCAAATATTTCAAGGAATTTCCAGACTTAATATCAATTTTTAATGAGATATTAGAATATCTTATAGAAAACAACTATCTTACAGAAAAAAAAGAATATTTAGTTAAAAAAGAAGAAAATAAAAATCTACCTAAAGAGAGAAATGGATCTTTTGAGAATTTATTCAAAAAATTTACTGAGCCATTTATGAAAGAACATAATGCAGATTCATATATCCAAAAGAGAGTCATGAAAAGGGATAATTCTAAAGCAGTTTACATAATAAAAAATAACAATCAGGAATTATATGGTGGTAAGTTATGGGACGATCTTGATGTGGAGATGATATCTAATATGGATTATATGTATTCCTTGCTCTCATGGGATTGGTGGATAAATCCCGAATACCCTTTTAAATCTTTTAGGGTGGAGTATCTTAATCATATTTCTGGAAAATATGGGAATACAGTTGTGTTCGTAAAGAATAATAAAAATAGGGAAGAAAATTTTAAAAATATTTTAAAAAATGAAGGTTTTAAAATATTAAATATAAAAAGACAATATGAGGCTAATAATATTGAGTTTTTTATGTTTTATGACTATTACAGGGTTTTCCTTCCTTTAAAAATGGCGAGAGAATTAAAAAGAATAAAAATAAATGTAGAAAAGAACAAACCTGATAAATTATATTTTTTATTACGCAGTGGTTTTTTGATTTCAGAGTTTTTTAATTATCCCAATATAAAAAAGGAATTTATTAATCCTAAATCATTCAAAGGAACACTCGATGGAGGATATATTATAGATGACTGTATTGTAATGGGAAGAAGTCTAAAAAAACTCAACTTTAAAAAAAATTCTCTCTTTACTCTTTCGGTTTTGGATTGTGCTATACCGAGGGTAATATATGAAAAAGAATATCCTAATGCGCATATCGATGGACCAATAGATTTAATAAACATGTTCTCATGTAGAATCTTTGAGAAGAATCCTTTTCTTATAGGGGTAGATTTTAATAAAGAAAAAGAGATTTACTATAATAGTTTTGTGAGAAAAAAATTTATAAAGAATATTAAAATATTGCAAAAACTTAAAAATATAGATGAAATTATTAATTCAATGGCAACAGATATATTTAATTATAGGAAAGATGGATATAAAAATAAATATTTTGAAAAACTTATACCAATAAAAAATGAATAATAAATTAAATTATGAGGAATGTCTTGAAGAATTTAAAAATTCCCTTGAAGGAGGAAGTGAATTTAAGCTTTTAATAGAGGGAATAACAAAAAATATATCCACAAATAGAATAAGGTGGTTTGATGTAGGAATAGGAGATGGACATTATTTAAATAAAATAGTAACCAATTTGGAAAGAAAAGGATTTATAGTTGAAGTAACAGGCATTGATAATGATGAAAAATCTATAAGG
This sequence comes from Candidatus Woesearchaeota archaeon, assembly GCA_964460635.1. Lineage (GTDB taxonomy): Archaea > Nanobdellota > Nanobdellia > Pacearchaeales > GW2011-AR1 > CAYWQG01. The sequence continues at coordinate 2,827 of CAYWQG010000052.1, forward strand.
GATGCAAGATTAGTTTTTCCGAATGGGAATATCATTAAAGGAGATTTTCTTAGTAAAGACTTGGAGGAGAAATTTGATGTCTTTAGCTTTAATCAATCTATATATTATTTTCATAATAAAAATTCAGTTATTGAAAAGTGTTTAAAAAACCTTGCAGAGGGCGGTTTATTGGTCGGTGTTTGCTGGTCTGAAAAAGATAAAATATTTCAATTTCATAAATCAATATTTGGCAAATGGACATTAGGTGCGTTTACTTCTGAGAATTTT
>CAYWQG010000053.1:0-3077 GCA_964460635.1 Candidatus Woesearchaeota archaeon
CTCGGGGTCGTCTTGCAGACTTTCGCTTCGCTCACCCAGACATAACAGCGATTAAACAGAAAAACCTGCAAGGTTTTTCCCAAATTTTTTCTTTCAGAAAAAACTCTCGAGTGTTCCGTAATTTTTCCAGCTCTGACTTCGTCGAGGGAAAAATTACTCCACCTCGAGCCCTTCGGGTCGTTAAAGTGCGATGTTAGGCGACATATTTTTGGATGAAAATTCAAGACATACATTGGGAAATCTAACAAATAACCGAGAGGTAGACCATACAATAATAAGTGGAGAAGGAGAGCCATTCACCAATAAGAAAACACTTTTAGAAATCTTAAAACTCTCTAAGGGTGGGAACAATTATCAAATTATTACTAATGGATCTTGGATATGGTGCAAAGGCGAAGAAACACTTGACTATCTTGACCAAATGGCAGAAGAAAGGGGAGACAAATATTCATTGAGAGTTAGTATTGATACGTATCATTTAAATGAAATTGATCCGAGAAATTTTAAGGAATTCTTTAGGCTGGCTTCTACAAATGGTGAAAGATATAGGAATCTTAGATTTGCCTTACGTTCAATAGTAGAAGAAAGAGATGAAGTTACAAAATTTACAACTGATACATTAGAAGGTCTTGGAATTGATTTTGAATTAATTGATGAATCAGTGTCAGATCAAGAATTAATATTCCCTTCAAGAAGAATAAGTATTAATTATAAAAACCTTGTAAATCCTAATGGATTAAGTCCAAAAAATGCTTTCTCAATTTGGAATTATATTGATTCACTAGAAAGAAAATATGGGAGAGATTTCACTTTTGGAAATATTAGGACTCCTAAAAAAGAAGAATTGGGGTTAGATGTGACAATAAATCCAGAGGGAGACATATTATTTTATGGGATTGAGATTCATCCATTCGGAAACATATCCAATCCAGATAACACTTGGGATCATCTGAAGTCTCTTGTAAGAACAAACCCCTTATTAGATTCATTATACTCTTTACCATTTAAAGAAGTCTTATTAAAGTTAGCTTCAAATCCAGAATTGAAAAGAAAAATTGAAAAGATCAATAATCCTTATTGGGTTATAAGAGGATTATATGCAGATTATGAGAATGAATTTAAGAGTGTACTCGGAATATGATTCTTGATATTCATATCCACACTAAAAGGTGTCATCATGCTGAAGGAGACTTAGAAGATTATGTCAAAGAAGCGATTAAAAAAAGGATTAAAATAATCGGGTTTTCTGAGCATGCGCCATTAGATTTTGACCAAGATAAAAGACTTTCTGAAGAAGAAGTAAAGACATATATTAAAGATATTCGCGAATTGAAGCTAAAATATAAAGGTCAAATTAAAATTCTATGTGGGTTTGAGGTTGACTACGTTGAAAGTAAGGAAAGAGAAATTAAGAATTTTATCAAAAAAACTAATGCAGATTATTACTTGGGAAGCATTCATTTTATCCCACTAAATGGAAAAACCTATTCTGTTTGGGATTATAAAAAGATGTTTCATGATAAAGAACTACAAGAAGAGTACTTTAAATTGATGATTAAGGCCATAAGATCTAAGTTGTTTAATTCTATCAGTCACCCAGATCTTATTTTAAGATCTGGAATTAATGAAGAAAAACTTGAAAAGGAATTTATTAAGGTATTTGATGAATTAAAAATAAATGATGTTGGTTATGAAATTAATTGTTCTGGCTTATTTAAAAGAAAATATAATCAAAGAGATGAAATAATGAATGAAGAAGGTTTTCTAAGCAAAAATTATTTATTAATTGCATCGGGAATGGGTACATGGTTTACAATTGGATCAGATGCACATAAATTATCTGAACTTGCGCAAGGCATAGAAGAGATGATTAATTATTCATCAAGAAATAATCTCAAAGTTTACTATTTTGAAAAAAATATAAAAAAGGAGTTTAAAATATGATTCAAAAAATTATTCTAACCGGCGGAGCAGGAGTGGGGAAAACTACAATAATTAGTTTGTTAAAATCAAAAGACCGTAAAACAATTAGTGAAAGTGGAAGAGAAATTTATATTTCTGAGCAAAATAAAGCAAAAGAAGACAAAAGCTATAATCCAAAATTACCTCAAACAGATTATGTTTCATTTGAAGAAAAAGTTATTCAAAGGCAGTTAGAAAAAGAAGGAAAATTGACTGAAGGGATCTATTTTTTAGATAGGTCTTTGGTAGATTGTTTGGGAATGTCTTTTTATCAAAGAAAAACTTTAAAATCAAATATTTCTGAATTGATAAGACGGGCAAATTATTTTCATAAGGTATTTATGTTGTCCCCCTTAGAAAATTATGAAAATGATGAGCAAAGAAAAGAGACTAAGGAAGAAATGATTAAAATGCATAAAGAATTACAAAAAGCTTACATTGGTAAAGGATTTAATGTTATTGAAGTTCCAATAATGTCTCCAGAAGAAAGAGTAGATTTTATTCTGAAGAGACTGAATCAAAAATCTTCTTAGGTCCATTGGGATAAAAAATATAAAAGTTATCTATTGTTAATTCAAATTCAGGGTCATTTTTTGTATCGGGAATAATTTTCTTTAATTCTTCTATTTTTTCATCATTTCCTAATGCAATTCCAATATGGGGTGTAAAATCAATCTCAGGGTCGTTAAAATGTTCAATATCTTCTTTTAATGCTTCCATTATTTCCTTGTGCATCTTTTCAATTTCATCAAATTCGGTGATGTTCCATAAAATTGCTGGAACCCCAATACCGACTTCCCAACCTCCAAGCAATCCCCTAACTTTTACTTTTAAGGGTAGATATTTTTTTATAATTTCTTTAATCTTTGGAACCAATTTCTGAATATATTCTTCAGAATATTTTTCTGGATAACTAAAATAACAAACAGAAATATGTTGCGGAGCTATATCATCAAAAAAATCTTCTTTCATATAAAATTTTACATTTGCATCTAATTTATCTTTATACATTTTAAGGAAAAGATAATCTTTTTTTGAAACCATTGCCATTAAACCGTATCTGTGTGGATGTTTGAATACCATGAATTATTATTTATTTGTTTATTTTTAAACTT
>CAYWQG010000054.1:0-3065 GCA_964460635.1 Candidatus Woesearchaeota archaeon
ATAAAAATATTATTTATTTTTTCACTATCCTAAATAAAAGGTATTTCTAAAGACAGACTTTCTTAAATAGAAAACAAACTTAAATACCTTTCTAAATAAAAATTTTAAAAGTTTTATTAGTAAAGGTTATAAATAAGCATCTTTTTCATTAATATGTTATGGATGTTAAAAAACGTTTTGAATTAATTAAAAAAAAACACAGAAGAAATTATGACTGAAGATGATTTAAAAATTCTCTTAGATAGTGGAATAAAAATTAAACATTATATCGGTTTTGAAATTTCTGGCAAAATCCATTTAGGAACTGGATTGATGAGTATGTCTAAAGTTAAAGATTTTATGGATGCTGGAATTGATTGTTCAATTTTTCTGGCCGATTGGCACAGTTGGATAAATGACAAACTCGGAGGAGATAGAGAAGTTATAAAAAAAGTTGCTGGAGGATATTTCAAAGAAGGTTTAAAAGCAAGTTTGAAATGTTTTGGCGGCAACCCAGAGAAACTAAAATTTATTTTAGGTTCAGATTTGTATCATAATAATGATAATTATTGGGCAACAATGGTAGATGTAAGTAAAAATACATCTCTATCGAGAATGCAAAGAAGTATAACAATTATGGGCAGAAAAGAGGGCGGTTCTGTAGATTTCGCAAAATTGATTTATCCACCAATGCAAATTGCAGATATTTTCATTCAGGGGATAAATTTACCTCACGCAGGAATAGACCAACGAAAAGCCCAAGTAATCGCTAGAGATGTAGCTCTAAAAATCAAAACTAAACCTTTGTTAAATAAAGACAGAAAAAAAATAAAACCTGTCGCCGTTCATCATCATTTAATTTTGGGATTAGGAAAGCCACCAGTCTGGCCTGTGCCAAAAGATCAATTACAAGAATTATGGTCTGCTCTAAAAATGAGCAAATCAAAACCAGATACTTGTATATTTATACACGATTCGCCTAAAGAAATCAAAAGAAAAATAAACAAAGCATTTTGTCTCGAGGGTGAAACAGAATTTAATCCAATCCTTGACTGGACAAAATATATAATTTTTAGAGATGTAGATTCAAAATTAAAAATAGAGAGGTCAGAAAAATTTGGAGGCAATGTTACATATACTTCCTACAAAAAATTAGAAAAAGATTTTGCTGAAAAGAAGCTTCACCCTCTGGATTTAAAAAATTCTGTGTCTGAAAAATTAATTCAAATTCTTGAGCCAGCAAGAAAGCATTTTGAACAACCAAAAACTAAAAAGATGCTCGAAGAGTTAGAAAAACTAATAATAACGTGTTGAGTGATAGATAATTATTTTTACTAATCTCTCTGATTAATTCTTCTTTTGTCGTCCTCGTTTTAGTATTGCTCTCCAGGATATTCAATTTGGATGGAGAAGTCTGCAAGGTTTCATAGTCTAATAATTCTTGTTATACATTTTTTCTGCAAGAAAAAATCGCGTAGTGAAACGAAGCGACAGTAGGATACAAGACATTTAATCCTCCTTTAATGATTTTTGCATAGCAGACCCTCTTTTAGGGTATGCACGTTTTTTTGTTTCTTTTTTTGAAAAAAAGAAATTAAAATAATCTATCGTGGAAAGCGAGTTTTTACTCTTTATTTAATCTAACAACCCAGGGGTAATAAATATATTTTTTCTCTTTAATATCATCATAAAGCTTTCTCCACATATAAAAATTATCAAATCCTCTTCTTTTATTTTTTACTGCTTTTTTAAAAACAACCCACATAATTTTGATGAACTAAAAGGGTCTTCCCATAATTTATTATACCTTGATAAAAAGAGAAAATCAAAAAATCAAAAAGTTTGTTATCTATTGTTGTTCCTTTCAGAGAACCTTTTTTCTTTAGAAAATTCTTATTTTTTTGTACTTTATCAAATTCAGAAGTTTTGAAAACATCCTTACTCTTATAAAACTCATAATTTCTTATATGTGCAGTTAAAAAAATTAGAAGAATCAAAACCTCTTCTATTAAAAGAAGTATTAAGAAAGATAACCAGAAAAGATGAACATTTCCTGCAAAAGAAGAGACAACGCCATAAAGAACTTTAAATACAAATGCTAAAAATAGAACTAAAGCAAGAAAGAAAAAAGGCGGAGAAGAAAAATATCCAAAACCAAAAATATGTTTTATACTTTTAAAATTCTTTCTGGGATACTTACTTTTTCTTTCATAAAACGATTTTGAAAAACAAACTTAAATACCTTTCTAAATAAAAATTTTTGTAGAAACAAAAGTTTATAAATAGATTTAATATAAATTATTTATGACAAAATTAATTGGGGTGAAAATAATTTTAGCTTTGATTGCCATTGGTTTAGGGAGCTGGAATTATTTTTTAAGAGATTCAATGAATCTTCCAGTATTTTCGGGATTAAGTTCGACAATGGTTTGGATTATTGCAGGAATTTTTCTTGCAGTAACAATAATCATAAACTGGACAATTAGAGATTAGTTTTTAAAATTCGCTTTGGTTTGGAGGAAGATTATTTTAATGAAGGAGAAATTTTTATAAAAATATTATTTATTTTTTCACTATCCTAAATAAAAGGTATTTCTAAAGACAGACTTTCTTAAATAGAAAACAAAAGTATTAATCAACTGCTTCAGAAATTATTTCTTGAAGTTTTCGTGCAACCCCGCCTTCAGAATTTTTTACTTTTGGTTCATATTTAGAACAATCAGACCAGTCCATCGGTTTTATGTCACTGGCACAATACCATTCGTTTTCATCTCGAGCAAAAGATTCTCTTCCAAGATTATGACAACCGAGGCAAGAGTCATCTAGGTTATTATCCCAATACTTTGTTAAATTTTTAACTGAAGATAAATCATATTCGAGAGAAGCATTCTTAAGAACAAATCCTCCAACATCTCCGTTACCATTCAATAAAACAGAACTTCCTTCCTGAATTGAATATCGAAGAAACTGCTTAAAATCTTCGATTGATTCGCCCGCTGGTGTAGAAATTTCGAATGATCGACTAAGTTCGGAATATTCTTTTTTCAAATCTCCGAAGACTTCCAATAATTCTTGTTCTGTTCTAA
>CAYWQG010000055.1:0-3051 GCA_964460635.1 Candidatus Woesearchaeota archaeon
AATATGATAAAACTATCATATGGATAGTTTACATAGGTTATTTTTCAAAGCATTTTCTAATCAAACAAGATTGGAAATTATTCAGTTATTGAAGAAGAGACCTCTTACGGTAACTGAGATTTGTGGTAAAACAGGATTTGAACAGAGTAGAATCTCACATAATTTAAAATGTTTAGAACATTGTGGTTTTGTGAAGATTACTCCAGAGGGTAATTTTAGAAAATATGAATTGGAGGAAAAAACAATTCTTCCAATTGTAAATTTATTTGAGAAGCATATTAAAAAATATAAGAGAAGGTTAGAATGTTGTGGAGTAATTAAAAGATGAAAAAATATGATTTAATTATTCTTGGTGGAGGAGCTGCCGCCTTTGCAGCGGCGAATACTTCCAATGAATTGAAGAAGAAAACATTAGTAATTAATGATGAAAAGATTCTTCCTTTGGGAGGAACTTGTGTTAATGTTGGTTGCATTCCTTCAAAAATAATGCTCTATCAAGGAGCGAATTATTATTATTCAATACGAAGTAAATTTAGGGCAATAAGACTCAAAGGAAGTGCAGATTTTATCGAAGCTTTGAAAGAAACAAAGGAAATGGTTGAAGAATTTCAGGAGAAGAATTATAAGAATGTTATAGAGAAACAAGAGTATGTTGATTTTAAAGAAGGAAAGGCAGAATTTTTGGATGAGCATAGTGTGAGAGTTGGTAATGAAAAATATGAAGCAGATTATTTTATTATTTCTACGGGGGCATCTACTTTTGTTCCATTAGTTAAAGGTATAGAAAAAATTTCCTATCTGACGAATGTTAATATTTTCAATTTAGAGAAGAAACCAAAATCAATTATTATTTTTGGGGGAGGACCTCAGGCGATGGAATTTTCTCAAATATTTCATCATTTTGGAATAAAGGTTACGATATTACAGCGTTCAGATAAAGTTTTATCGAAGATGGAATCAATTCTTGGAGAAGAGTTGAAAAAATATCTTGAAGAAGAAGGAATTAAAATTTATACCAGAACCTCTATTGAAGAGATAAAAAAAATATCTAAAGGGGTTGAAGTTACTATTTTTACTGATGGAGAAAAAAAGAAAATAAATTCTGAATTATTTTTTGTAGGCACTGGTATAAAGCCGAATATAGAAAGGATTGGGATTGGGAAAGTCGGTGTTAAATTGGATGAAAGAGGATTTATTAAGACAGATAAATATTTACAAACTTCTCAAAAAAATATTTATGCGACGGGAGATGTTACGGGATTGATGCCTTTGGAAACGGTCGCTGCGAAACAAGGAAATTTTGCAGTAAGGAATATATTTGAAAATGCAAAAAAAATAATAAATTATGAGGAAATTCCTCAGGCTGTTTTTACATCTCCAGAAGTTGCAACGATTGGGGTTACCGAGGAGGAATATATAAAAAAGTATAAAACTTGTTTATGTAGAACCATCTCTTTTGAGAATGTTGAAAAAGCACTTGCGATAAAAAATACGAGAGGAACTATCAAAATGGTTTTAGATCATAAAACTAAACAGGTTTTGGGAGTTCATATTATTGGTCCGATGGCGGCGGACATAATCACAACTGCGACTTATGTTGTGAAAAACAAAATGACTATTGATGATATAAAAGACACTGTTCATATTTTCCCAACATTAAGTGAAGTAATTAAAAAGGTTGCTCAGAGTTTCTATCAGAACTTGGATGACATTGCTTGTTGTGTAGAATGAAAATGAAAGAAGGGATAGAAATTAAAAAATCTTATTTAAAGATTGGAATAATTTTATTTTTTATTTTAGTTATTTTATTTCTCTTCTTGGATTCTTTTTTGGGTTCTAAAAGAATAAATCCAAGATCAAATTCTCCCTTTCCTGAGATCGGAAAAGTAGCACCAAATGTGATGTTTACGACGATTAATGGAGAGAAGAAAAATCTTTCAGATTATCGAGGGAAGAAAGTTATGCTTTGGTATTTTGCGACGTGGTGTTCGAGTTGTATAAAGGGTTCACAGGTGTTAGAACAGAACAATAATAAACTTAATGGAATGAAAGTTATTACACTTGAAACTTTTGGAGATGCGGGATACAAAGGTATTCCAATAAATCAATTTGTTCAGAGAAATGTTCCGACTTCTCTTAGTTATTCTAATTGGATTTGGGGAGATGCGAGTCAACGGGCGACGGAAATTTATAATCCGAGAAATTATCCTGATCTTTATTATCTTATTAATGAGAAAGGAATTGTAGAAGTTGTCGATGGAGCTCCTTCTGCAACGATAAATAAAATTATCGCTTTTGCTGGGGGACGATGACTTTTTTAAAAGATTTTTTGGATATAAAACATTCCATAAAAATTGTGTTTTCTGAGAGAAAGTATATTGGAATTGGATTCTTAAGTTTTAGTTTATTTTTTACTTTGTATATTTTTACTCTGCCTGCGACATACACTGGAGGACGAATAGGGTTAATCTCCCTTCATTTTTTGACTTGGGAATTATTTATTTTTTCTTTTGTTATGGCAGTTCTTATTGCATTGATAATTTCATTTATTTCTTTTTTAATATATTCTTTTAAGCGAACTAAAGAAATTAATAAATCTGTGATTACTGGGGGTTTTCTCGGAAGTATTTTGCCTCCCCTTCTGTGTTGCTCTCCTTTGATTCCGAGTTTCGTCGGAATTTTTGGAGCAGTCTTACCAGGAGTATTTCGTTTCAGTGGGTTTCTACAAGGATTTATTGCGGTAAATGAAAATTACATTTTAATTGGATCAATATTTTTACTTTTATTTTCATTAATCAGAATGTCTAAAAGTGTGGGGGCGTTTGTATCGCGTCGATGTGATTTGACTTAATATTGATTAGTTTCGAATAAGATAGTTAATTTTATATATAAGATTCTAATATAAAAAAGAATGGAAAATAAAAAACTTGGCATATTGCTTATAATTATTAGTCTTGCAGTTGGAGGGCTTTTTGTTATTCTCATAGTAAATCTCTCGCATCGATCGAATACAAGTGGATGTTTTAGGGAGAATGCGTGTAGAGTTGTAGG
>CAYWQG010000056.1:0-2907 GCA_964460635.1 Candidatus Woesearchaeota archaeon
GGAGTTCTATTCTCTCTAAAAAAAGATTCATAATGCTCTTGCCACCAAGTAGAATAGGGGTCTTCTGAAACTAGTCCTAACCCTCTTCTTGTTCCATCTCCTCTTACAATAACTGATTTTATACCTTTCTCCCATAAATAATCCCTTAATAATTGAAGTTGAGTTCCCTTACCACATCTGTGCAAACCGTCAAATCCAATAGACCTAACTCTTTTAGCTTTCATATTCTATTTTTACTTTAGAATTTAAATTATTAAAATCTAATGCAGCAGACTTGTATATTCCTGCGATTAGTTTAACGTTATTCTCGTGGTCTAAAAAATCAGAGATATATTTTTCTTTTGTTTTTCCATTTAAAAAGTCTAGAAATTCGTTGGTCGCAATCATTCTTGCATCTTCTTGATGACCTCTTGATTTTCCTTTCATCTCATTTGATTGAATATTTTTTATTGAAATTTTTTCGAATCTTTTCCATTTTTTTATCAAGTTATTATTCCTAAAAACATAAATATCAAAATGATATTCTCCTCCAATCCCATAATTTGGTCTTTTTTCTTTGATAACTTCTTTACTCTGAAAAGAGATTATCTGTATGCATTGAAAAGGTCCCTGCTCAATTGTATAAGATTCATGTCTTACTCTCCCATTCCCTTTGTAAAGATCTTCATTCGGAATTAAATTTCCACGTAAAGAGAAAGAATTGTGGATCAAGTTAATGCTTCCAAGAAGGGTGATTCTGTCCTCTTTCTTAAATGCTAAAGTTATGAACGCATCAATTTCTCCAAAGTTTTTCATTCTTTTATTTAATTGATTTATATCCTTTTTGTTGATTTTTGAAAATTTTTCCCCAAATATTTTCTTGTAATCTTCAATTGTTATTTGAGAAATAAAATCTAAAGGTCGAAGAAATTTAGAATTTATATCAACATTATCAGCCTTCTTATCTTCTTTCACAAAATCTGTAAGAAAATTAATCATATCTATAAAATGATATCCAGAATGAGAAACTTTACCAAATCCATGATTATAGGAATGGTAATCAATGTTTACTATTTCGTGAGGCAAACGCCATTGTCCGTCTGAATGACTTATCTGAATCGAGGTCGGAGGGCAGTTTGTTTCTTCATAAACTTCCTGAAGCAGTTCTTTAACTTTTTTAAATCCTTTATGAAACCTTCTCTGCGATACTATAGAAAAAAGCGTTTTTCTCTTTTTATTGTTAATCTTCTTATATAAATTCTTCAGTTCAAGATAGTGTTCATTTAATTTATTGGATAAATCTGGATTAGTTGAAACATTTTTAGTAATGGTTATTGGTTTATCCATCAAAATAGATAACTCATTTTTAAGTGCCCATTTTGCATATTGGTGATGACAAAGAGGATCGGTCGAGATTATAACCCCTTTTAGAGAATATTTTTTTATTTGCTCATCTAATCTTTCCTCGATTTCTGATGGAAGAGAATTATCTTCATCTGAGAATTTTTTTAGATATATCTCCTTTATGGGTTTAAGTTTCATTTTTGAAATATACTTTTTAATTTTTTCTTTTTCTGAAGAGGTGTCTACAATTACGAGATTGTAATTTCTAAGCTTTTCAAAAATCGGATAATAGATCCTCCTACAATGATGCCCAACCCCGATTATCATTATGTTTTTCATGATAATTGATTGTTAAAGAGGTTTAAAAGATTTGTTATCTACGAGAGACAAAAATTTATAAATATAAGGTTATTTTAATTTTTATGAAAGAACAAACCATAATAGAGTCTAAAGGTTTTCCAAAAATTATTATAAATGAAAATTTATTTCAGAAAAGATTTTTTTCCAATATCTTTTTGCCATTAACTAGAATATTTGACAAAGAGAGAATTTTAAAAGTTTCTTTTCCAAGGTTTAAACACTCCATTTATATGAGGGCCCAGACATCTGATGTATTAAATGCAGAAGAAATTTTTGTTGATGGAGATTATAATCTTAAATTTCCAGAAAAGATAACTAAAATAATTGATGCTGGAGCAAATGTTGGATTTGCTTCAATTTATTTTTCTAAAATCTTTAAAACTACTAAAATATTAGCAGTGGAACCCGAGAGAAAAAATTTTTCTATGTTAAAAAGAAATATAGCCCCCTACAAGAATATTAAAATATTAAATAGAGCATTATGGGTAAAAGAAGCAAATCTTAAAATAAGCAATCGGGGAAAAACAGATAATTGGGGATTTATGGTTGAAGAAGTAAAGGGAGAAGTGGATTGCGGAGTTAGATGGATTTCTATTGAATCGTGCATGAGGATAATGGGTTGGGATAAAATAGATTTGCTGAAGTTGGATATTGAAGGTTCAGAGAAGGAATTATTTTCTGAGGGTTATGAAAAATGGCTTAGTAAGGTAAAGGTAATTATTTTAGAACTTCATGAAAAAATGAGGGCTGGTGCAACTGAGTCTTTCTATAACGCCATAAAAAGTTATAATTTTAAGGAGATTAAAATTCAGGGTAAATATGCTAAACATATGAGATTTCTTGTAAACAGAGATTATGCTAAGTAAATCAGGCTTTGAAAAAAATTTCTATATTTTACTCAACTTAATCAAATCCATCCATTTATTAACTCCCAATTCTAGTTTGGGTATAGCAACTTCTGCTGGTGTCTTTTTTCCCAAAGACATGTGTTTTCTATTGAAGTTGTAGTTTATTTCTAAACCTTTCATTATCGCATGAGCTGACTCTATACAACCATGAAAACCTCGCATTACTTTTGTTCTTTCCCTAATAGTATTATGCAACCATTCAATAGGATAATTAAATCCTCTTTCATCTGCTATTACAATATTATGAATAATCTTGCTTTTAGTTCTCGAAGAAGCATGATAGGGAGATTGTAAACTGAAAGTTTTTCTTAGTACT
>CAYWQG010000057.1:0-2633 GCA_964460635.1 Candidatus Woesearchaeota archaeon
TTAAACTGTCAAGAATAGGGTCGGGCTTAAACAAACCACCGTTATATGCAAAAATTTCAGCTTTTCCATTAGTTCCTTTTCGTCCTTCATCTAAGTATTTGAAATAGAGTTTAAATCTGTTATAAAGTGGAATATCGGTGTCTAAATCATTGAGTTTATCCCAATCTTTTAATATTCTAAGCGTTGAATTTGGCGGTAACAACCCTTTGTCTTCGGCAAAAAAGATAAACAGGAAACGGTCAATCAATTTTTGCGATTTCTTAAAAAGAGATAGTTTAATATTTTTGGTTGCTCGGTCTTTGTCTTCTTTTTGTAGTTCGTTTCTGAAAATTTCATTATTAAGATTTTGTTTTACCAAATCTCTAAAAAGTTCACGTTTAAAAAGTGAATAATCTGAATAAAACTTTTTAGTGATACTTTCTTCGGCTACAACACTATCGGTTTTTATTTTTAGTGGAACATTATTTAGTATGTTTTCTTTGTGCAGGCATAAATAGAGTAATTCAAATTGTTCCTCTTTTAGCGTGAACAAATTAAACTCCTCAAAATCAACTGCATTGTTTATGTAAAAACGAAGTTTCTCAAAATTTGAAGTAATCACATAAACGCAAGCACTTTGATTTGCTTTGTAGTCAAATGCTTGTTGTCTTATGCTTTCAAGGTCTTTTGTTTTAGTGCTTTTTAGTTCGATTACAGCTAATGCTTTCCCGTCTTTCAATATTGCACCATCTGCTTTTTTTGCTCCTTTTTCGTTTTTTAATTCTGTCGTAAGGTTAAATTGTGGTTTGGGATTTAAAGTATAGTCAAACACTTTTACAAAAAGTTCACGCAAAAAACCTTCTTGAAACTGTTCTTCTTTACTTTCTCGAATATTTTCTTGTATTTCGGGATTGTGAAAGTAGTCAGCATATTTTTTATACGCTTTTTCAACTGCATTTTTGTCTTGCAGTTTTCTGTATTTTTTTAAGACTGATGTTTGAAATAATCCCATTTATTTTTTCTCTTTCATTTGTTATTCTGCGGTTTCTTCTAATGCCCTACAACGGTAAGTATATGGTTTTGTGGCGGTTTTGAAACACAAATCTTTCAACTTACTCCGATGTTTATTTATTGTTAAAATGCTCATATTTAGCACTTCACCCGCCATAAACTATATACATTGTTGCCCACAGTTTTTATTCATTCAGTTTGAATTGTTTTAAGCATTCTTCAACTTTAACTTCAAGAAAATGATAATATTTTTCGCATAATTCATAGAGTTCTTCTCTTGAATTTAATGATTCGTCTCGTTCTGTTTTTACTTTTCCTGTAATAACGTACTCATCGTCTTTTATTTCCTTTTTTTCTCCAGTTGATTCAGAAATTGTTATTTCAACTTCGCAGTCAATTAATTCCGCTTGCATTTTTTCAATTGTTAGATATGAGTCTTCGTCAGGAATTAAGTTTTCAAGAAAATAATATTCAGTTTGAATTCCGTTTTTTTTGGTGCTTTGAATTCTTAGTTTGTTTATTTGGTCAAGCAATAACTTTTCTTCTTTGGCGACAGTTGTATTTTTAAACCAATTTTCCCAGTCAGGGTTGCCGTTAAATTCGTTACGCATTATCCAAGTTGTACTTCGTGATGCATTTAAGAAAGCACTTAAATAAAAGTCAAAATATGGTCTGTGAGGTTCTAATTTGTCCAAAAAAAACTCAGCTTCTTTTAATTTATATTTTGTGCTATTTGTAGTTGACATTTATTCGAGTTTATTTTTTTAGTTGAATTAATAACATATCACATTGGTCATTAATGTAATTCAGTTTAGGTACTAATTCCATTGATGTTGGTTCATTTAACCAATCTTGTGGTTTGCCCCAAAACTTTGATTTATTATGCAAATATTCAGGCAATTCTTTTAATTCCGCATTGATTGATTTTTTCAGTGCTATATTCCATAATTCTGCTAAATCCATATTCGGTTCATAGCCAGAACTGTTTATAAAATCACGTGTCTTAATTGATGCAAATTGGATAGAAGTCAAAGCGTCTGATAATCTCTCTCTTTTTTCTTGTGACATTCCAATTAATTTAATTTCCTCCATCAATTTTTTTATTGACGCCTTTACTGTTTCCACTAAAACTATTTTTCCTACGAATTCTGCTGCTGGCATATTATTCAATTTTAACTTGTGTTCTATTTACCCAATAAATTCTAATATCAAGTTTGTTCAAAGCAGGAATAATTTTATTAATTACTATTCTCTGTTCTTTTGTATCAGGTAATGCTATTCCGACTTTCGTTTTGTTTCCACTTGGCATACTTGAAATGACTTTCATAGTTGCCAATAAAGCAACGGAAATGTGAGTTTTAACTTGATTCCGATTAAACGGAAGTCCAAATCTTTTTGAAGTCTTAACAGAGCTTGTTTCACCTTTAGCTTCTATATATAACATTTCAGATTCCGTTTCCGCAATTATGTCAATTCCTTGTTGATTTGTAGTCAAACTTTGTTTAATTCGATATCCTTTCGATTCAAGAAAATCGGTTACTTTTTCAACAATATCATTCTCGGTTAGCATTTTTTCTCTAATTGTGGGCAACGGTATCCGGCTATGAGCAGTGTGGGACTTTCGTGGCGTCACTTCCTATTAA
>CAYWQG010000058.1:0-2583 GCA_964460635.1 Candidatus Woesearchaeota archaeon
AAGAAATAGAGCCAATAGAAAGGCTGTAATAATTAACTTATTCCATCTTTTTTCTCTTTTTTCTTTATCTATTTTATTCATTTTTATATTGTTTTTCTTAGCTTAAGGTTTGTTGATAAAGTTAGAAAAATTTATCCCAAACACTTTTTTTTGGTTTCAGTTTTGTATATTGTTTTTCTATGCAAATTATGATTTCTCTCAAGTTACTTCTATTTATTTCTATTTTCCAAACTTGTTTTTTATGTTCAAAAATAATGTTTATCATTTTAGTTTCTCCCAGCGTGGAGTCCCAAACTCAAATTTCGTTTAATATTTGGATTTGGAGAAGTTAAAACCTCTGGTTTTAATTTGGGAGAGTGAGGTTTATCCGAACGAACCTCTAAACCTGTATTATGCCGTTTTCCGTTTTCGGAAAATTCCGAAGGAAAGTTTGTGTGTGGAACGATTGTTGAATAATACTTAGTCATCTGGTCTATCTCCTAACTTTTTAACTCCAACCAAATCTGATTCTTTTAATTCCCAATCTCTTATGTCTGCTTGTTCTAACTTAACATAGTAAGAGTTTCCAATTTTTCTAATTTTTCTTTTTCTCATTTTAAATTAATTGTTTTTTTAATTTATTTAATTCTAACTCTCGTTTCTTAATATCTTCTAAAAGTTTTTGTTGAGATTTTATATTGTTAAAATATCTATTACAACCTGCAACTGAATATTTGTATCCATACTTTTTTACAAGTTTTTTTGCTTGTTCAATTACTGCTTCAATAACTTTTTCTTCTTCTGGTTTATAGCCCATTTTTTTATCCTCTAAATTTAATTCATTTAAAATATCATTAATAGCGTTTTGCCTACCAAGATTTACAAAATTATTTATTTTGCTCTTATAAGTAAAAATTCTATCTAAAGTTCTTTTAACTAATAATTTTGCCCTTTTTATTCCCTTAATCTCTGCCTTTATTTCTTCATTAGAATTGAACCATTGTTCCCAAGTCCACCCTTTCTCATCTGTATTTTGATTTTTAGGAAAATTTTTCATTGTATTAATATGTTTTTTCTTGCTTTCTTCCAGTTCTTTTATCATTAATTTAAAATTCATTTTATGTTCCAATCAAGACCACCTTTTCAGAGTCGTATTTAATTAATCCTGCTTTTTTTAATTTAGGGAATATATGAATATTCAAATTTGATATTTTATAACCAGACATAATTATTATTTGACTTTTTGTTAGTTTCTTATATTTAATCATTAATTCTAAAATTGCTTTGTTTCCACCACTAAATTTATTTAACCAAACATCATAAGAAATATTTGATGGAGAAACAGGATTATCATAAGATACATTTTCTAATTCTTTTTCTCCAAGAATTTGTTTTCCTTTTGAAACTATTGAATTAATGAATTTTTGTAAAGTTTTTATTTCAACCTCTTGTTCTTGAAACTTTCCTTGATATTCATCAACTTCTTTTTTAACTCTTTCATTTATTATATTTTCTATTTCTTCTTTTGGAACTTCTTGTTTTTTAGAAATAATTAATTCTGTGTTTAATTTATTAACTTTTATCTTAAATTCTTTCTCTACTTTTTCTCTAATATTTTTTTCTATAACTTTTGTGTCTGGAACATTTGGTTTTAATTTATCTTCTACAATCTTTGGAAGTGATTTTGATAATTTAGATATAACTTCTTTTAATTCTTTTGTTGTGGGAGGGCTAAGTGTTGGAGTATCACCTAAATGTTTTGTTTTAACTTCATTTATTTTTAAAATTTGTGGAGTGTCTATAAAATTTCCTTTAAAATAAAATTCACCAGGTTCTGTTTCTGCAATTTTCTCCATAACCTTTGATTCAATTCTTAAATATTGTTGTAAAACTTTCATATCTCCAGACCATTCTGTATGCCCAATTATTTGATTTGCACATTGACTTAAAACAACCTTTGAAATCATTGAGGGTCTTTGTGAAGCCAAAATTAAACCTAATCCTCTTTTTGCACCTTTCTTTGCTAAGTTAATCATACTTCTTAATGAAGCAGATTTAAATATCCCCTTTTCTGGGCAAAACTCATCCGCCTCTTCAACAATAAACAAATAAGATTTCTTTTTTGTTAATTCTAAATCCATAAATTTATCTATAAATCTTTTAACAAATTCTTGTTCATCTATTGTGTCTGAAGTGCTACTATCAATTATCACAGATAAATTTTCTTTTAAAACTTGTTCTGCAATAAAATCTGCCGTATCTGAATTTAAAGGTATATCTTTTCCAACAATTAAAAAAGGATAATTTTCTCTCAATGAAGAGTATTCTCCTTCTGGGTCTATTATTATTAATCCAACTTTCCCAAAACATTCTTCTGCAATTTTTCTCATTGCATAACTTTTACCATACCGAGTCATAGAGCAAATAAATGTTCTTTCAGTAATTAGAATTTTTTCATCTATTTCAACTTTATTATTTTCTAAGTCTTTTGCAAGTTTCATATTATATAAAATTATTAATACTATTTAAATGTATCATTTATGTAAAGTTATTGTATTTTCCTTTTAACCTGTATTAAACGAGAGGTCATTTATTATCTCCTTG
>CAYWQG010000059.1:0-2257 GCA_964460635.1 Candidatus Woesearchaeota archaeon
TGTTAGTGGTTCAAGTGCTGAGGTTGAAATGGGAAGTAATAGCCAGAAGTATGTGAGCTATGTTTATGGTCCACACGCTACTAAATTGGTTAAAAACACAAACCCAAACCAAAACACTGTAGATATCACCTATAATGGTGGTGAAGTTTCTGCTGGTGTTTATTTAGGAGCTACCGAAGCAACATCGACAACAACTGCTGGAAATTCTACTGTTGGAAGTATGATTTTCACAGATAGTGAAACATCTTCTTATGCGAATATGAATGTAGTCGTTGTAGGAGGAAGTTGTATTAATAGTGCAGCTGCTAAATTGTTGGGCGTTCCTTCTGGAACTTGTGGAAGTGCCTTTACTGCATCAACTGGAATTGGAAGTGGACAGTATTTAATTAAAGGTTATAGTAATTCGACTGGTGTCGGAAAGAGTGCTATACTCGTCGCCGGGTATAACGCAGATGATACTAAGAATGCAGTTACTTACCTTACAAATAATGCTGTAGATGTGGCTAAGACATACATTGGAACTAGTGGAACAGAAGCAACGGTTAAAACTACTACTGCTTAAGTAAGTGTTAGAAATTTTTATTACTTTTTTTTTAAAAGTGAGCGCCTTTGGCGCTCGCTTAAGATTTTTTTAGAAGACTTAAGAGGTCTATTATAGAATATATTTAGGATAGTTTTCAAATGCTCTTTTTTTATTATTTATATGAATAACGAAAGATATATAAATATATAACCTTTGTTATTTCAATGAAATTACCATTAATCTCAAGAATAAGAAAACAATCACATAGAAATATTGCATCTGTTCAGGATATCCTAATTGATGAAACATTTAGAATAATTCCTTCGGCAGTTTTTCACGGGGGAACCTGTATTTGGAGATGCTATGGGGGAAAAAGATTTTCTGAAGATCTGGATTTTTATTTTCCTAAAAATAAAAAATTAATAAATAAATTGTTTGGAACTTTAGAAAAAAAAGGTTTTGAAATTAAGAAAAAAAAAATCTCCGATAAAAGTGTTTATTCAGAATTAAAATATAACCGCGTTTCTGTGAGATTGGAAGCAACTTTTCAGAAGATTAGAGGTGTTCTTTTAGATTATGAGAAAATAAACGGAAATTTAATTTCTGTTTATGGTCTAACTGTCGAAAAATTATTAAATGAAAAGATTAATACTTATATTAAAAGAGAAAAAATTAGAGACATTTATGATGTTTTTTTTCTGATAAAATTAGTTCATAATTTTTCTTTAATTGATAAAAATATAGAAAAAATAATTAAAGAAAAAACTTTCCCGGACGATGAGGCCAATCTTAAAGTTATAATTTTGGAAGGAATCGTTCCCAGTTTTAAAGAATTAAAAGAATATATAAAAAGGAAATGGGAAAATCCAAATATATAGAAAAAGTAAAAAGTTTGTTTGATAAAAGTCCTGTCGTGGATTTTAAATCTATAGAAAGAATTGTTAAATTTAAGAAAAAGAACCAAAAAAATAATTATTCAAAACTTATAATTTTTAATCTTTTAAAGTCCGGGAAAATAAAAAGGATAATGAAAGGATTTTACACAAAATACGACGACAATAGTCTGCTTGTTCTTTGTTCTCCTGCTTATTTGGGTTTGCAATCTGCACTAAGTTTTTATGATTTATGGGAGCAGGAAACAATTCCTATAATTATAACTTCAAAAAAAATGAGAGTTGGACTCAGAAAGGTTTTGGGAGGGAATGTTTTAATAAGAAGAACAAAAAAAGAATTCCTGTTTGGAATTAATTTTCTGAATGATGGGGGTTTTTATCTTCCTTATTCAGATTTAGAAAAAACTTTTATTGATATGTTTGTATTTAAACAAAAGATTGATAAAAATGTTTTAAAAGAATTTAGGAAAAAAATTGATGAAAAAAAGTTAAGAAAATATTTAAAGATTTATAATAAGAAGTTTAGAGAGAAGGTTTTGAAAATTTATCTTGAAGATAATTCTTAAATTTTCTCATTATTTTTTATTATGATTAAAGATTATAAGGAATTTCTTAAATCTTTTTTAATCATTTTAACAATTTCCGGAAATTCAGATTCAATCTGATGCTTCGGAATAATTAAAGCCTGGCATCACGAAACTGGAATGCTCCGCCTAATGTTTAGAGAAAATTTAAACATTACAGGCACACCTGAGTCTCCTTTTGACGAGAAATTTAGTGACGAATAAGCCTGGCATCACGAAACTGGAATGCTCCGCCTAATGTTTAGAGAAAATTTAAA
>CAYWQG010000059.1:2357-2530 GCA_964460635.1 Candidatus Woesearchaeota archaeon
ATTACAGGCACACCTGAGTCTCCTTTTGACGAGAAATTTAGTGACGAATAAGCCTCAGGCAGGATTCGAACCTGCGACAACCTCATTACGAATGAGGTACTCTACCACTGAGCTACTGAGGCCTCACGAAGTTTATTAAGCTCAACCTTGTCCTCCGAGAGAATGGAAGTCCA
>CAYWQG010000060.1:0-2464 GCA_964460635.1 Candidatus Woesearchaeota archaeon
CGACAACCGCTCTCGAAACTTCTTTTTTAGAATTCAATATTTTGTATTTACCTTTTTCCAAGACCGCCACATCTCCATCTTCTAAATAAACTATTTTATTTGTCCATTCTAAAATAGGACTAATATCTGAAGAAAGAAAAACCTCTTTCTTTCCAAATCCTAAAACTAAAGGACTACTTTTCTTAGCAACGAAAATCTTTCCTGGTTCTTTTTTTGATATCATTGCTAAAGCATAGGAGCCTTCCAAAAGAGAAATCATTTCAAGAAAAGAATTTTCCAAATTATAACCTCTTTTCAAAAACTCTTCTATTAAATGCGGAACGACCTCCGTATCGGTCTCCGATTTAAATTTATGGTTCTTTAAAAATTTCTTTAATTCTTCATAGTTTTCAATAACTCCATTATGAACCACAGAAATATCTCCCGAACAATCGAAATGCGGATGTGCATTAATTATGTTCGCCTTTCCGTGCGTCGCCCATCTTGTATGACCTATTCCAATCTTCGCTTTACTTAACAAAACATTATTTTCCAATAATCTCTCAAGAACATCTATTCTTCCATTAATACTTTTAGAAAAAATCTCTCCGGATTCAATCAAAGAAACACCGCAAGAATCATAACCTCGATATTCCAACTCCTTTAAGCCATTCAATAAAACAGGCAAAGCGCTATTTTCCCCTATATAACCTATTATTCCACACATTTTTCACCTAAGCATTATCTTTATAAATAACTTCTGCTTTTAGAAAACATGGTCTTTTTCAAAAGAAAGAAAAAATTGCTGGACTTAAGAGGGAAGTACCTTAAAGATTTAGAAAGAACAAAAAGTTTAAAGGAATTCACAGAAAATAAAAAAGAAAATAACTCAGGAAATTTAGGTTTTTTCGGAACTATGGATAATTTAGAAAACCCTTCAGAAAACAAATTAGAAAAAGGGCTCTCAAAATTAACCGAAAAATTGGAAGAACTCTCTAATCAAATTTATCACCTTGAACAAAGAATGGAAGTTCTCGAAGCAAAGTTGAGGATTAATCGTTATTAAGATGAATCGTTCTAAAGTCCCAGATAAAAAATTGACTGAACAGATGAGGGCTTACGCTTTAAAAAACGCTCTTGCTTACAAAGGAAAAACAAAAGAAGGAGCAATCATATCTGGATTATTTCACGAGGGGAAAACTAAAGAGGAAATAAATGAATATCATTCTTTTATGAAAGAGATTATTGAAAAAATTAATTCTATGAGTTTTAAACAGCAAGAGAAAGAATTTAAAAAAATAAAAAAATTTACAGATAAAAGAAAAGAAAGAGAAGGGCTTCCGGAAATTCCTGATGCACAGGACGGAGTGATAATGCGGTTCTCGCCTTCTGCTTCCGGACCGATGCACATAGGGCACGCTTTAATTTTCTGCTTAAATTTCTTATATGTAAAAAAATACGGAGGAACTTTCTATTTAAGAATCGAAGACACAAACCCAGAGAATATCTACGCTCCCGCCTATAAATTACTTGAAGAAGAGGGAAAATGGTTATCCGAAGGACAATCAAAAATAATAATTCAATCAGAGAGAATGAAAATATATTATAAATATGCAAGAGAATTAATAGAAAATGAATTTGCTTATATTTGCACTTGTGAAGGAGAAACTTTCAGAGAGTTCGCGAAAAAGAAAACTAATTGTCCTTGTAGAACTTTAAGTAAAAAAGAACATATTCTTAGATGGAGAAAAATGTTAAATAAAGAAGGATATCAACCAGGAGAAGCCGTTTTAAGATTTAAATCAGATATGAAAGATAAAAATCCGGCAAAAAGGGATTTTCCATTAGCGAGGATAAATCTTCATAAACATCCAAAAGTCGGGAATAAATATAGGGTTTGGCCATTAATGAACCTCGCGGTAACAATCGATGATATAGAATTAAAAATAAGCCACATAATTCGAGGAAAGGATCATCGCGACAACGCTGAAAGACAAAAATTAATTTATAAATCCTTGAATAAAAAATTTCCTTGGACAGCATTTATAGGAAGAGTAAATTTTAAGGGAATGAAATTATCCACAACAGAATTCAGAAAAGGAATAGAATCTGGAACCTATTCTGGATGGGACGATCCCAAGCTTCCGACAATAATCTCCCTAAAAAAGAAAGGTTATTCCCCTGAAGACTTCTACAAATTAGCCGAATTAATTGGACTCTCCGAGGTTGATAAGGTAATTGACCAAGAAACCTATTTAAAAATTCTCGGGAAAAAATAAGAGACATTATAATTTTTTAAAACCGCAAGCGCTTCAAACCAATTTCTACAATGAAGCCTCAACGAGCGAAGCGAAGTTGAGTGAGAATCTTGTATTCTCGCTCACCAAGCCTAATAAGTCAACCTCATCGTTCGGAAGAATTGAACAATGAGGCCTCACAAGACCGAGAAGCTCAACCTCATCGTTCGGAAGAATTGAACAATGAG
>CAYWQG010000061.1:0-2443 GCA_964460635.1 Candidatus Woesearchaeota archaeon
TGTGCGTCTTGTGCAGTTGGAATAGAATCTGGTTTGAAAAAAACAAAAGGTGTGAACAAAGCAACTGTAAATTTTGCGAATAAATTTGCACAGATAGATTATGACGATAAGAAAGTTAGTCAAAAGGAGTTGTTCGAAGTTGTTAAGAAGAAGGGTTATAATCCATTAGATTTAAGTTTAAAGGAAGTTAAGTTTAAGGTTATAGGGATGAGTTCAGAACATTGTGCAGGGGTTGTCAAGCATACTTTAAATAAATTAGAAGGAGTTAATGGAGTGAATACAAGCTATGCGAATAGTTCGGCGGAAGTAAAATATGATTCTGAAAAGATTAGAATTTCTGATATGAAGAAGGCAATTGATAATGCAGGATATAAAGCGATTGTTGAAGAAGGGGGTGAAGATATTTATGAAAAAGAAAAGAAAGCAAGACAAAAAGAATTGAGCACACTTAAACGTAAATTGATTGTTGCGATTGCGTTTTCTCTTCCAATTCTTTATATTGCGATGGGAAGTTTAATTAGTAAAGCTTTAATTCCTAATTTTCTTAATCCAGAACTTTTTCCAATAAGGTTTGCCTTAATTCAGATTATTCTTTCTATTCCAATTATTGCAGTTGGTTATAAATTCTACACGGTAGGATTCAGAAATTTATTTAGTGGTTCTCCGAATATGGATACTTTAATTGGTTTAGGAACTGGTGCCGCTTACCTTTATGGTTTTTATGCGGCTTATAGAATCTTTTCGGGTTCTCCAGAATTCGTATCAAGTTTATATTTTGAGACCGCAGGAGTTATTATTACTCTTATTTTATTTGGGAAGTATCTTGAAGCTATAACAAGTGGGAAGACTTCGGAGTCTATAAGAAAATTAATGGGGCTTGCTCCGAAGACTGCGACGGTACTTCGAGGAAATAAAGAATTCAAAGTTAAGATTGAAGAACTTGAAATCGGCGATTTGATTATTGTTAAACCCGGAGAGAGCATTCCAGTTGATGGAGTTGTCGTTGATGGAATTTCTAATGTTGATGAAAGTATGATTACAGGAGAGAGTCTTCCGACCGAAAAGAAAAAAGGAGACAAAATTATAGGGGGGACAATTAATAAGAATGGAGTTTTGATCTTCAAAGCCGAAAAAGTTGGGAAAGATACCGTCTTGGCGAAAATTATAAAACTAATTCAGGATGCACAAGGTTCTAAAGCACCAATTGCACGTTTAGCAGATACGATTTCAGGATATTTCTCGTGGGTGGTTATTGCTGTTGCGATTCTTAGTTTTTTATCTTGGTATTTTCTTTCTACATACGGATTCCTATTTGCTCTCACCGTTCTCGTTTCAGTTTTGATTATTGCTTGTCCGTGTGCATTGGGACTTGCGACACCGACGGCGATAATGGTCGGGACAGGGCTTGGGGCTGAAAATCATATTTTAATAAAAAGTGCCGAGGCATTAGAAATTGCTCAAAAGACAGATACAATAGTTTTGGACAAAACTGGAACGATTACGAAAGGAGAACCTGAAATTACAAAGATATTGAGTTTTTCAGATAAGTCTGAAGAAGAAATCTTAAATCTTGCGGCATCTATTGAGAAGAATTCTCAGCATCCTCTTGCACAGGCAATGGTTGATGAAGCGAAGAATAAAAAACTAAAATTCTTTTCTGTAACAGAATTTAGCGATAAACCTGGGAGGGGAATCGTTGGAAAAATTAAAGGGAAAAAAGTTTTTGTTGGAAACAGACTTTTGATGAAAGAAAATGGAATTAATATTAATGAATCTTTTATTGAAAAAATTCAAAAACTTGAAAAAATGGGGAATAGTGTCATTCTCGTTGCTGAAGAAAAGAATTTCTTGGGAATTGTTGGAATTGCAGACACTACAAAAGAGAGTTCAGGAAATGCAATAAAATCGTTAAAAGATTCTGGGATTGAAGTTTATATGATTACTGGAGATAATAAAAGAACTGCTCACGCAATTGCAAAGCAGGTTGGAATTTCAGAAGACCATGTTTTTGCAGAAGTTCTTCCAGAAGAGAAAGCCAATCATGTTAAAGAACTTCAAAATAAAGGAAAGATTGTTGCGATGGTTGGAGATGGAATTAATGATGCTCCTGCTTTGACGCAGGCGAACATAGGCATTGCCATTGGGGCCGGAACGGATGTTGCTATAGAAAGTGCGGATATTGTTTTAGTTAAAAGTAATTTAATTGATGTGTCAGTGGCTTTTAAATTGAGTCGTGCGACGATGAGAAACATAAAACAGAATCTTAGTTTTTCTTTCGGATATAATATTTTAGGAATACCCCTCGCTGCCGGAGTTTTGTATCCTTTTACTGGCTGGTTATTAAGTCCAATAATTGCTGCGGCTGCTATGGGAATGAGTTCTGTAAGTGTACTTACAAATGCTTTAAGATTAAAAAGAGTAAATTTGAAGTTGGGAGATAAAA
>CAYWQG010000062.1:0-2394 GCA_964460635.1 Candidatus Woesearchaeota archaeon
TCCCATAACTTTTCTTCTTTAATATCATTAAATAACTTTTCTTTAAACTCTTTAAATTTATTATTATAATTTTCTTCTAATGTATCATAAGCATAAAGGATTTTTTCATTCTTTTTCCCTTTATTAAATTTTTTCAGATATCTATTTCTTCTTACAAAAATAGGTTCATTTTTAAATGTTGCAAGATATTCCCTAATACAATATTTTAATGCCTTATCTGTTGCAAAAATAGTCCCATCAGGTAACGTCCTCGGATTTCCATCAAACCCCGCATTGAAATTCCCATTTCTTGCTTTTACAACTAAAAGTCCATTATAACTTTTTCTAATAATGTCCTTGTTTTCTTGTTCCATTTTTGTTTTACTCTTAAATTATTATTACTTTAGTTATTATTTAAATCTTCTTGTTTCTCTTTTGATATCCAAAAGTCCATATAAAATCCAATAAAAAACGGTATTAAATTCTCTTTTAATTTATTATCTTCAAAATTATTCTCTAAAACTAATTCGTTTATTATTGCCCACATCTTTGGAGTAACAGTTAGTTGATGGTCATATTTACTTGTTAGAAATATTATTTTATCCTTTAGTTGCTTTACTGTATTAACGGAGATTAAGTATTTTGTCATAATTTCAAGAGGGGATTTTGTTGAAGAAGTTTTGGATAGTAAATGTTTCACAATTAAACCCGCGTATACATACGCTTCAAAATCACTTTCTATTTCATCTAACTTTTGAGTACCTTTAAACTCAGATAATTTTTGCTGGACTCTTTTAATTTCATCAGATTTCATTGTATCTTTTTCATATTTTAAATTTGTCAATAATAATTTTTTTATTTGGTGGGGGTTTTTATATCTTGCAAGCAACTCTTTTGATTTGAATATTCCTTGCAATATTCTCTTAGTTATACTTTGCAATCGATGGTTAATAAATGTATTGTCTTGTTTAAAAATTTGATTTATTATCGATTCCGAATTCTCTTTTAAAATTTGATTTAAATAGGGATTATTTTTTATCTCTTGGTTAAAGAAAAACATTTGTTTTTGTTCAGTTTTTTCTTCGCTATCTAATTTCCAAAACAAGAAAGAAATATCCCAAAGCAATTCAAATTTATTATGTTCTTTATTTCTGGAATGATATTCTTTGACCCTTTTTTCTTTTTTGTCCAAATATCTATTGAACTCTAACTTATAGATTTTATTGTTAATTAAGGGAGTTGTATTAAAATCATAATTAATTATATTTTCAAAACGATAACCTTCAAAATTACTAATTAAACAATAATCAAAAGGTTTCTTATTTTTATTATATATTTCATTTAACTTTTTCAATAAAGAATTTTCTTTAGAAAAACAAATCCAATAAGCATTGCTATCCTTTGTAATTTTAAATGAGGGTAGGGGTAAAATCTTCCTCTTTTTCATTACTCTTCTAAACAAGTTTAATCTCTTAAATTTTTCTTCAGAAAATAAATTGCATAATTCATCTTGAAAAATAATTTTATCATTTCCAAATTTGGAATATAGCACTCTTAATGATTCTGTTTGAGGAGTTTCAAAAAAATCAAGGGGGAACTTATATTTTTTTATTCCATCTTTCTCAAAGCATATATTTTTTATAAATATTTCATACAAATATTTTTTTTCAAAAGAATTATATTTTTTGATAAATTTCTCATCAGAAGGGATAAATATTATTTTACAAGAATTTTTATTAAGAAGATTTAAATTATACTCTGATTCTTTTTTGTTCATAATAAGTTTTATAAAAAAATTATCAATAAGATTTAGTAATTTAGTTTTAATCTCTTTGGGTATAAACTTATCTTTTTTTAAAGCATTTATTGTTTTATCTATTTTTGTTCTTTTTCTCTCTGCTATTATTGATTTGAATGTTTCTTTAGCAAAATTATAATGAAGTAACGAACAAGTATACAATCCACTTTGTCCCCCATATCCTTTATTGCCATATTTATCAAATGCATAATCCACACCTAAATAGTAATTAAATTTTTTTATCAACATTTTCTGTAAATCACTCAAGTCTTTATGTTTTTCACAAATTTCACTATAAGTTCCTTCATCAATTTTATTAATATTAAATTTATCATCTAAAAAAACAACAATATACTTTGGGTTGGATTTAGAGCCTTCTTCCTCATCTGCCTTTAATTGTGCTTCTAAGATTTCTATTGGGATTTTCTCAATCGCCTCAATCATTTCCCCTTCCCCGCAACTTTAATTTCTTTCTTTCTTTTTCTATTCCTCTTCGCTATCTTCTTCCTTTCCTTTCCATCATTTGTCAGATAATTCCCCTCGCTAACAACCATCTCTCCAGTTTCTTCCTCCAATTCCAATCTTGCATTTTTCGCGATCTCTCCTCCTTTTTTGGA
>CAYWQG010000063.1:0-1949 GCA_964460635.1 Candidatus Woesearchaeota archaeon
TGAGCAGTATTTAGGGGTTGTGTTAAGAGGCACAGAGAAAAGAGTTAAGTTGGATTTAACAAGCGGAAAGAGAAAGAAGATGGGAATTTATTATACTCCTTCTTATATTGTTGATTATATTGTTAAAAATACAATAGGAGAATATTGTAAAAATAAATCTATTGATGAGATTTTAAATATTAAAATTGTTGACCCTGCTTGTGGTTCTGGAAGTTTTTTGATTAATGCATTTCAAGAATTAATTAGTATTATCGAGGAGAGATTAAAGAAGGGGGAAAAGTCAAAAGAATGGAAAAATACTTTTCAGGAATGGAAGGAAAAATTAAGTTTAGGAGAAAAGGCAACGATTCTAAAAAATTGTATTTATGGTGTTGATTTAGATGAAAAAGCTGTTGAATTAGCACAACTTAATTTATTGCTTAAAATTTTAGAAGAAGAGACAAGAGAAACGAAAAATAAAAGATTACCGAGTTTACTTAAAAATATCCGTAATGGAAATAGTTTAATTTCTGATTCTCGTTTTGACAAAGCATTTAATTGGAATGCTCAATTTCCTGAAGTCTTTAGCGAGGGTGGTTTTGATGTTGTGGTTGGAAATCCTCCTTATGTTAGAAGCCAATTATTAAAATCAAATGATAAAATTTTCTTTTCTAAAAATTATATTTCTGCTTCAAATCAATATGATTTATACATCCTATTCATAGAAAAAGCAATTAAGATTTTAAAACAGAATGGTTTGCTTGGATTTATTAATCCGAATAAATTTTTAGTTTCAGATTATGGATTTAAATTAAGAGAGTTCATTATTAAAAATTCTCATTTCAAAAATATAATAGACGTTTCAAATTTGGAAGTTTTCAAAGGAGTAGGAACTTATCCTATTGTGTTTATTTTGCAAAAATCTCTTGATAAAGAAGAAGTAAAGATTTTAAGAAATATCAAAAATGCCAATTCTTTTTCTAAGGAAAAATTTAATTATGAAATTTTAAATCCATCTAGTTTTGAAGATAATGATAAAAAGATAATCTCTTTGGAAATTAAAGGGGATGTTGAAAAACTTTGTAAAAAAATTGAAGCAAATTCTGTAGAATTGGAAAATTTGGCTGAAGTTTATAGGGGAGTTATTCCTCCAACCCAAAAAGAATATGTTATTAAAGAAGAACTAAAAAATTCTAAAAAAGCTTTGAGGGGAAGAGATATTGGAAGATACTTTCATAAATGGAAAGGGGAATTTTTAAAATACGATAAAAAATTAAACATAAGTAAATCAGAAAAGTTTGAAGGAGAAAAAATAATAATGCCTAGAACAGTTTTAAGTTTAAAGGCAAGTTTAGATGAGAAAAATTTAAATTTAATTGATAGAGTTTATTATATTAAACTAAAAGAAAAAAGTATTTCCCTAAAAGTTTTGCTTGGGATAATTAATTCTAAATTAATTGATTTTTATTATAAAATTTATTTTGGAGCATCACATCTTCAAGGAAATTATTTAGATTTGAAAGGTGTAGATTTAAAGAAGATCCCAATAAAACTCCCAACATCAAAAGTCCAAGAGCAAAAGATAATTTCACTCGTTAATAAAATGCTTGAACTTCAAAAGAAGATTCATGACGATAAGATTTTAGGAAATGAAAAAGAACAACTTGAACAACAAATAAAAAATGTTGATTATGAAATAGACGAAGAAATTTATAAATTGTATGAAATAACAGACGAAGAAAAGAAAATTATTGAGGCAAGTTTTAGACAAAGGAAGAAAAATAATCAAAATTTTTGAAAAATTTAAAAATTATCTAACTATTCTACTCCTTCTTTTAATAATTATTCCAATAATTGTTTTTTATAAATCTTTTTTTAGTTTATATATATATTCTCTAATTCTAAGTTTTTTTTTTATTCTTATTATTTTCTCCGTGAAGTTATTTTTGTTGATAGTTATCTGTTGGGGG
>CAYWQG010000063.1:1959-2359 GCA_964460635.1 Candidatus Woesearchaeota archaeon
TTATGAAGAAAAAAAACCGTTGGTGGGATTATTTCTTTTTTCTTTTAATCTTTTTTATATCAATCCTTTTCATAATGTTAATATTTTCTTTCATTTCTAGAATACCTATAGAACATCAAGGAATAAATCTTGAGCCATTTAAAATTAAATTTAGTTTTTACATCGTAAATAATGAGATAAGTCAAAATAATCTACAAAAATATATCTTTGAAGCAAACGAAATTTGGAATAAATATAATATTTCTATTTTAACTAAAAAAATTAATCATATTAAAATAAATATAACTACCAGAGAAAGAAATCTTTTGTACACAAACATTTCTGAGAAAAACAATCTTAAAGAAAATAATAAAATTTGTGATGAATTTTATATGCCTTTGATAAATAAAATAACAAAGGA
>CAYWQG010000064.1:0-2175 GCA_964460635.1 Candidatus Woesearchaeota archaeon
AGAAATAAAACCAACTAAAATTTTTCTCATTTTAAATAATTAAATCTTTCCCTAAAAGTTTTTTAATTCTTTGGGGAATTGTAAGCCCAGATTATACAACCATCTTTATCGATTAGTATTTTTCCGGAGTCTTGTAAGTATTCCAAAATAATTTGAAATGTTTGATACATCATTTTTTTTGGAAGTTTTTTCCAGAGTTGGTACCTCCCGAATTCCTGACTATATTTTTTAATTGTTTTTTCTACCATTAA
The DNA here is from genome assembly GCA_964460635.1 of Candidatus Woesearchaeota archaeon. GTDB lineage: Archaea > Nanobdellota > Nanobdellia > Pacearchaeales > GW2011-AR1 > CAYWQG01. Next base: position 252 of record CAYWQG010000064.1, read on the forward strand.
AATAGAACCTAATGTTGGGTAATGTAGTCTTGTTTTCATATTATATAAATATATATAGGCAAGAATGTATAAATCTTTCTTCTTTTGTTTTTTACTAAATAGTTGCTTTAATATGTTTACAATAAAACCCATTTTCCCCTCATCTTCTTTGGAAATCTTGACATTCACAAAAATAATTATCTATCTTGGTAACTTTATATTTTTTGTTCGAATATCTTGGGACTGAATAAGTAAATTTGTCTAAAATTTGTGACTCTCCTATTTGTAAAATTTTTCCCCCTCCTTAGGTTCTTTCGTTTGGGAGAAATTTAGTAGGTTTTGTGTTGCTCATTTTGTTATCCTCATAGTTATAGTGTCTTAGTTATCACGATATCTATAACTATATAAATCTTTCTATTTGTTATAAGCTTATCTATAATTATACAAAGGTTTATATATTGAGAGGTATAATTAAAACTATGCTTAATAATGATTTTTTAAAAGATGTTTGGGAGTTGTATGGAGTTAGCGAAAATCCCTTTTCAATTTTGCCTCTTCTTGTAAAAGGAGGCGCGATACCTCTTGATTCGTTTGTAGGTCGTGGAGAACACATTAAAAGATTAAGTAGGATGCTCGGGTCTAAGGGGGGTTCAAGAACCTTTGTTTATGGAGAGGTGGGTGTTGGAAAAACCTCTTTTGTGAATGTGGTAAGAAGTTCTGCTTACGAGAAAGGATTTTTTACACATTTTAAAGAAATAACAACTCAAGATAAATGGACTGCAGATGAATTTATTTTGAATACTTTGTCTGCAATTTACTCAACTTTGAAACTATTAAAACAAAGACCGGTAAGTAATGAGACATATAAGAAACTTGAGAGTTTGTTTGAGATAGGAAGAAGCACGATCAGTGGGGGAGTTTCTGTTCTTGGCGTTGGGGGAAACTATGGGATAAATTCAAATACTACCGAGAAGCTTCCTTCTTTTAGTTTGCAAGATTTTTTTGAAAAGATAGTTAATGAAATAATAGATAAAACGAAAAAGGAAGTTATAATTCATTATAATAATTTAGAATTAATCTCTGAGAGAAAAACAAGACATTTATTTAACACTTTAAGAGATTTCTTCCAAACAAAAGGAGTTCACTTTATATTTATTGGTAATCTTACTTCTTACAAAATAATCCAAAGTATTCCAAGATTTTCTTCAATATTGACAGATACTCCCTTTCACATAGAAATTCTTAGTTACAAGGAAGTAAAGGAGATAATAAAAAAGAGATTTGAACATTTGAGAATTTCAGAAGAGATGAATATCATTTATCCTTATACAGAAGATTGTTTGCAAGTTATCTATAAATTAATGGAGGGAAATATAAGGGATGTATTGAACACCCTTTATACTGCTGTGTTTCATGCAACGTTTGAGAGTTCCATAATTCTTGATAAAAATAAATTGGCTAAGACATTAAATGACATTTTAGAAAAAAGATACCTTAACACATTAACTCCCAGAGCAAAACAAGTTTTACATGAGATTGTTAAACATGATGAAATTACAAATAAGGCTTTATCAGATAAATTGAAAATTTCGCGTCCTAACATTTCAAGTTATATAAGAGATTTAGAAAATTCAGGGTGCGTTTATTTAAGAAGAAGAAATGGAAAAGATAAATTTTGGAAAGCCGATCCAAAGGTTAAATGGTCTTTATTAAAAGCAAGTCCTCAACAATCTTTATCTCTTTAATAACTCTCTTCACCTGACAGTATTTTAAATCCCTGTTAATTTGGTAATATCCAAAAATTAGGTTTACTATTTTAACTTTTTTAGAAATAAAACCAACTAAAATTTCTCTCATTTTAAATAATTAAATCTTTTCCTAAAAGTTTTTTAATTCTTTGGGGATTGTAAGCCCTAAAACAGAAGACTTATAAATAAGTAAGCCC
>CAYWQG010000065.1:0-2163 GCA_964460635.1 Candidatus Woesearchaeota archaeon
AAAGAAGAATATCTTGCTTATATTTCTGATATTTCAGAACCGCAACTGCCTTGGGAAACGAAAGAAAAATATATTGAAATTATTGTAAAAATTATTGACGAAATTAAAATATACGAAACTGATTTAGAAAAAGAAAATATTGAAATTAAAGAATTTAAGAAAATGCAAAGCGATGAGTTGAAAAACTACATTGCAGAATTACGAACAGATAGAAAATCATTGCAAAATGAATTAAATCACAAAGAATCTCAAAATACAGAACAAATAGAATCATACATAAGAGATCTTGAAAATATTTTTGATTTTGATGATCGTCCAATATTGCTTGAAAAGTTATCTGCACTTGGTTTGCATGCACTTAACGATGCGTTAAAAATACAACCAAATTATCCAGTTGGCGATGATAACGAGCCGACTTTTACCGCTCCTGCAAATACTCCAGATATAGAATGTTTTTACGATAGTTTTAATGCTATTTGTGAAGTAACAATGTTAAAAAGTCGGGATCAATGGTACAACGAGGGGCAACCAGTGATGAGGCACTTGCGAGATTTTGAAAATAAACATTCAGACAAAACGGCATACTGTTTGTTTATCGCCCCAACGCTTCACAGGGACACGCTAAATACTTTTTGGAATGCCGTAAAATATGAATACGAGGGAACAAAGCAAAAAATTGTACCATTATCAATAAACAATTTTGTCTCAATTTTGAAAATTTTGCTACAAATTAAGGCAGAAAATAAATTTTTGAAGCACAGCGAAATTTCTCGTTTGTATGATGAAATTCTGGATTCTTCCAGTTCCTTCAACGATGCGAGTGAATGGATGCAAAGTGTTCCTTCTACTATTTCGTCTTGGCAAGAAACAATAAATTTTTGAAAATATGAATATGAAAAAAAATATCATTTACAACGGAGATTGCGTAAAAATACTCAACACAAAGGTTGATAAAAATTCTATTGATCTTGTTTTTGCCGACCCTCCTTACAATTTATCTGGTAATGGTTTGAAGTGGAAAGGAAACAAAACTGGCGGGGATTGGTTTATGGTTAATGAGCAATGGGACAAAATGACTGCTCCTGAATATATGCAATTTACACGAAAATGGATTGGGGCTTGTCATAAATCTTTGAAAGGTACAGGCTCAATCTATATTGCTTGCAGTTATCACAATATTGGCGAAGTGATGATTATTTTGAAACAATTTGATTTCAAAATAAATAATATCATCACTTGGTACAAAACAAATGCAATGCCAAATATGACAAGACGAGTTTTTACACATTCAACCGAATTTGTTATTTGGGCAGTAAAAGGAAAAGGCTGGACTTTTAATTATGAAAAAATCAAAGAAATAAATCCAAACAAACAAAAAGACGGAAGTCAAAAACAAATGCGTGATTTGTGGGAATTGCCTTTAGTACAAGGAAATGAAAGATTGCGAGGCGATGACGGAAAAGCATTACACCCAACACAAAAACCAGAGGAAATGCTAAAGCGAATTATTTTAGCAAGTTCTAACAAAGGTGATATTGTGCTTGATCCGTTTTTGGGTAGTGGAACAACAACTTTTGTTGCAAAAAAATATGGTCGTGATTTTATTGGAATTGAGAGAGATAAAAAATATGTAGAACTTGCAAAGAAAAGATTAGGTTTATAATTTTGCTGAGAAAATGATAAAAGAAGTAACATTATTAAAATATCAAGAAGTTCTTGAAAAAATACATGGCAAAGAATGTCATCTATTGCTTGGGAATGGTTTTAATCGAGGACTGGGAGTAAATACCAGTTATTCTGCCATTTTTCAAAAAATGCTTAAAAATGACCTTGGAATATATAAAGATGCTGAAGATACTGTAAAAAAATGTGACTTTGATTTAGAAAGATTTATTGGAGAACTCACCAAGGACGTTGATGATAAAAATATATTTCTCAAAAAATATGTAGCCAACAAAGTAAAACAAGACTTTATGAAAGCAACACATGAAATTGTAAAAGAAGGAATTAAAAATGTGTATGCTAAAGAAAATGAAGGGGTTTTTATGCTATTGGAGCATTTTCAAAACTATTTTACGCTAAACTATGATTCTTTTCTCTATCTTTTGCTTTTAAATTTTAAGTTAGAAACCGATGAAAAAGAGCAAACAATTGCATTTCAAC
>CAYWQG010000066.1:0-2148 GCA_964460635.1 Candidatus Woesearchaeota archaeon
CGCAGGCGCAACACAAAAATTACGGAGCATATTGCAGATCGTTGTATGCAAGGCTGAGAGACCGAATCATACAGAAACAATTTGAAAGGTAAAGTAAAAAAACGGATAAATAAAATAAGCGCATTGATTGAAGTTTGGTACAAGAAAAAATTAGTTTTTGCCTACCCGCTTTTGCCCTTCGGGACAGTTGGGGAAGCCAACGCACATTGCACACATTTGCAAATCGCACAGGCTGACACACAGACCGAAATTTGCAAAAGAGTGCAATTTTTGCCATCGCTCAAAGACACAATAAAATATGTCTCCATATTGATCCTTTTAGCATTCTCATTAAATATATTTGCTACGGATTATTACATTACAACTTCCGATTTAAACCTCCGAAGCGGAGCGGGAAAAAATTATAAATCTTTGGTTGTTATAGCAAAAGGAGATACAGTACAATTGATTGACAAAATAGGAAATTATTGGGTAAAGATTCAATACCATGATAAAATAGGTTATTCATCAAAACAATTCCTTCAAAAAGTCCAAATTCATGAGGTTATACAAAACGAAGAAAACCTTGAAAAAAACGAAAGTGATTCTTTTTCTATCCTAATAGGAATCATCGTTCTAATCGTAATTGCGATAATTCTAACAAAATCAGGTAAGAAACATAAGAATATATCTTTAGCAAGATTTGTTTCTTTCTTTTTCGGGACTTTTGGATTTCAAAAATTTTATCTGGGTCAAACGAAAAAAGGAATACTTTCCATAATGTTTTGCTGGACTTTTATTCCATCATTTATTGGATTAATTGATTTTATAAAATTGATTTCAATAAATGAAGAAAGTTTTAATATTAAATACAATGATGGTTATATTCCAACAAAAAAGACGATTATCAAAACTCAAAAAAACCGAGTAAATCAATCATTAAAGCAAATAAATATATCTCCAACACCAATTAAACAAAATAAACAGGAATATAGAAGTTCTGACCAATCCATCATAGATATAAATTCCGAAAACCTTGACCTAACGATAGAACATTCAAGACCTAAAAAAGAAAACTCAACAGAGGTTCCATATTGGAGTCATTCTTATGTTTACTCTTTCGATGAATTAAACTATGCAACAAAAGCACAGAGAAAATTCTATTTCTATTTTAAAAATGAAGTCCTTAACAACGAATTTGTGGATATTCAAGGAAATACGAATTACGCTTTCATTCTATATTTTGATTTGTTGAATGAGTATGAAAATCATCGGGATATAAAATTACTTGAAAATCAGTTTAAGTTTTTGGGACAGATTTGCCCCAAAACGAAAAGCTATTCTTTAATGTCGATACAAGATTTGTTACGGAAAAGAACAGATTCTTATTCCATAGACAAGTTAAACAATCTGCAAGACCCCAACTATCAGTTCGAAAACGATTACTCTGACTACGACCCTGATGCATATAAGTTGGGGAAACAATACAAAGATAAGCTGGGATTAAATAAACAAGAAGTAGCGTGGTTAAATAAGTTTTGGAATCCTTCTAATGTTTTTATTTCGATTGAAGGATGTTGTATTGCTACAATAAAACAATACTTACTAATAGTTAAGAATTTAAACAAAAAACTAAAAATCAAAAATACTTCTGTTGCTAAAGAAGTAGATTATTTCAAAGAAAAAATCTTTGAAATAAAAGAAATTACAGATTCTTATTGGGGAGTTTACGATAAATCCTACCTTAAGCAAAGAGTTGAGTCTGAAGTCTATTTAACCATTTTTAAAAGAGTCGAAAATTCGGTCAGAGAATTTTATGGACATAAACGTAAAGTAGGAAGTTTACCTTACTATGATTTTAATGGTGAATTTGAAACCCGTATTGGAAATTATGTAAACGAATTAGTATTTAAACATCAGGATGAAATTGTACAACCCGACACTGAGACTCAAGTTCAACTAAACGCTCAAAATGTTAATAGGTGGAAAATTGAATTTAATAATCTTAAAAACTCTTTTCAAAAAGAAGATAAAATCAAGTTTATTGATGGAGTTATAAGTCTTGAAAAAGTAAATCAAAAAAATCCAAACATTGAAAATATCTTTTATGAAGCTTCGAAATTCACATCAAAATATGACAAGGTTCAATCGCTGAAATATTATGCTAAG
>CAYWQG010000067.1:0-2100 GCA_964460635.1 Candidatus Woesearchaeota archaeon
AAATCCTCTAATTCAAAATTAAGATAACAAGTCTCAAAGTCGGTAATAAAAATATTTCCACTTCGGCTTAATAAAAGATTATCTCCATTAAAGTCATTATGGGATGGTTTTTTTCCGAATTTTTTCAAACGCCCTACCTCTTTTAGGAATAATCTCTTAATGTCTCCTTTTGCGTTTTGATTTAAATTTTTAAAACTATAGGGATATTTTTCCTCACTAAATAGATTTTTATTAAAGATCCTATACGAATTTCTATCAAAAAAAAGCTCCTTTGGAATTGAATGAAATCTTATCAAAATTTCATTAATTTCTTTGAAAAATTTTTCTTCTCGACCTTCAAGATTTCCATTATTCCAAATATAAGGAATTGATAGATAAGTGAAATTACACGATTCAAAAAATTCATTAAAATCCACTCCGGGAAATTCAATCCCTTTAAGCTTCTGTCTTATTTCAAACTCAGATTTTAGATGTTTTCTCTTAAAACCTGAAAAAGCTTTAAGCAAATATTTTTTATCTCTTTTTATAACAACATAGTTTCCTTTTCCTAACTCAAAATCATGTCTTTTCAAAGTTTCAAGAAACATGTAACCTCTATTAGAAGCACTTTCATAAACTTCATTAAACTTTATCATTATCAATCAACTCCCCCCAGGCCTCTTCCAAATATCCTTGGAAAGAAAAATTAATCAATTCATCTTTATTTGACCAAACGTAATCCTTATGTTCGTTAGGGTCTAATTTTATTTCATTATTATCTGTTTCGCAAACATAAAAGAATCTAAGTAAATGTATTTTTTTATCTGGTTTTTCATAAGTATAACTCATTAAATATTGTAATTTTAAATTTCCTATTTCTATTCCCGTTTCTTCTTTAGCCTCTCTTTTAGCAGTTTCTTCGGGATGTTCTCCAAACTCCAATGCTCCTCCGGGGAATTCCCACAAATTAGGATCATCAACATCTTTCGAGTTCCTTCTAACTAACAAAATTTTTCCCTTGTTTTTAATAATAGTATGGCAAATGATTCCTGTCTTTTGCTTCATAATCTCAAATAGAACAACAGATATTTAAAGTTATTGTCTGTGATTACTACATGAGGATTTACCTAGTTAGATTTGCAAAAATCCACAGAAAGTCTAAAGAAGAGCGTCCCTCTCAGAAAGATTTAGAAGAAGTTGGAAAAATACAGGCTAAAAGGACGGCTATGTTTTTCAAAGATAAAAATATATTTAAACTTTATATAGATAATACTTCTGCGGGGAAGGAAACAGCAGACATAATAAAAAAAGAATTGAAGAAAGACTTAATCGAAAAAATGATTTCTCCTAAAGAGAAAAATGAAGGTTTTGAAAGAGTTAAGACAATTTTTAAAAAAGTTAAGAAGGATCAGAAGGAGGTAATTATTGTTTCAAGTTCCGATTTTATAACTTCATTCATACTTTCTACCTTAGGTTTATCTTTCGAAGAAAAAAAATATTTTGGAGTTAAAAATTGCTCTATCAGCACAATTGAATTGGATTCATCTGGAGAAGTTATTGATTTTAACATAAACGGCTATTCTCATTTGATTAAATTTTCGCCCTACTTTGAGAAAAATGGAAAAAATAGAAAGCACCAAAGATTTTGAAGAAGTCCTTAAAAAAGAAGGATATACTAAGATAAAAATATTAATTCCCTTTGAAGAAGGGGTTCCAAAATCTTGTGGGATATTTGAAAAAAACGGCAAGAAATTTTTCATAAAAGGAGCAGGAGTAATAAGGAAATATCAAATTGATAGGGAGGTTAAAATTCTGCAAGTCATGAAAAATATAAAATTAAATAAAAATTTAGTAATACCAAAATATGTCTATTCAAGACACTATCTAAATTGTTCTTTTTTAGTTGAAGAATTTCTTGAAAACTATGAGAAACTTTGGGGGAATGAAGAAGTTCATCATAAAATGTTAGTAAAACTGATGGAGTCATATTCAAAAATAAAAAAAAATCCCCTTCCAACAACTTTTGATAGAAAATATTTTAGTCAAATAGAAAAAATAAGAGATTTGCCAAAGAAATATGTAAAACCACTTAGAATTGCCAGAATAAATTTAAAATCTTTT
>CAYWQG010000068.1:0-1865 GCA_964460635.1 Candidatus Woesearchaeota archaeon
CACCGCAAGGAAAACAAATGAGAAGTATATGGCATATCCCATTAACTCCTTTAAGCGAAAAAACGCACGGAAAACACCCAACTCAAAAACCAATTGAATTATTAAAAAGAATAATTTCATCTTCAACAAATGAAAATCAAGCAAAGAATTTATTAATGACTGCTTCTTAATTCAATTATGCAACTTTCAATGTATAAAAAAGATGTATTACAAAATTATAAAAGTAATTCTCAAAGAGCGAGAGTTTTAACCGAAAATTGGTTTTCATCTCAAATGTATTGTCCTTGTTGTTTGAATAAAAAAATTATTGATTATCCAAACAACCAGAAAGCGAGCGATTTCTTTTGCGAAAACTGTAAAAATGATTTTCAATTGAAAAGTTCAAAAAAACCCTTTGGTAAAAAAGTTGTAGATGGTGAGTATAATACTATGTTTTCGGTAATTAGTGAAGGAAAATCTCCTAATTTTTTTATTTTACATTATTCATCAGATGATTGGACTGTAAAATCTTTAAAGATGATACCTAAATTTTTTGTGACTCTTTCAATGTTAGAAAAAAGAAATCCTTTATCTCAAAATGCAAGAAGGGCAGGATGGACGGGGTGTAATTTTTTGCTAGATAAGCTCCCAAAAGAAGGAAAAATTCCAATAATCCAAAATGAAAAATTTGAAGATAAAGAAACGGTAAATAAAATTTGGAGAAAAATGTTTTTTCTTGCAAACAAAAAACCAGAATTTAGGGGCTGGACATCAGATGTATTAAAAATCGTTCAAGAACAAGGTAATAAATTTAAATTAAATGATATGTACAAATACGAAAAATATTTCAAAGAGTTACATACTCAAAATAATAATATCCAAGCCAAAATAAGACAACAGTTACAAATATTAAGAGATAATAAAATACTTAAATTCGAGAAACGTGGAATTTATGAGGTAATAGAATGAACAAATATATTTTAATCGAGATTGGAAAGTCTGCATATACTGAATTCAAAATGAAAAATGGCGAGTTTGAAGAGACACAAGATGCAATTTTAGTTGATGAAGTAGAAGCAAATTCAAAAGAAGAAGCCTATAATAAAACAATTAATTCTAAACAACATAAAAATAAAGAATTTAATAATTTGATTGTTAAACAAGTAACCTAAATTTAAGAAACTTAAAAAGAAAATGAAAAAGATATTTTTGAATATCTAATTGAAACATTAACAGATTCTATTTTTACATGGGATTATTTTGTAGGCTTTGAAAAAGTAAAAAAGAATATTCATTTAATCGAAAAAGAACTTAATCTTTTAAATGTTCTAATTGGGAAAGATGATATTGAAAAAGAGCTAATCAGTTTAATATCAGAATATCCTAATGTTAGAAAAGTTTTACCTATTCTTATAGCAATTAGAAATAACAAATTAAAAGACTTAAAAATAATTGATGATTTTGAAGAATTAAAATCAGAAAGTAAAATTGATTTATTTAATCCTACAAAAGAATTGACTTCTGAATTAAAAGAAGATCTACTTATTTTCTTTAAAGAGTCTGGACTAAAAGATATTTTTCAAGATAAAGATGTAAAAAGTATTGTTGATTATTGTTTTGGTGTAGAAGTTGGAATGGATACAAATGCAAGAAAAAACAGAACTGGTCAATCGATGGAAAGTATTGTTGAAAATATTATTCAAAAATTTGCAGAAAAAAATAATTTAGATTACATTTCTCAGGCAACACAAAAGAAAATTAAAGAAAAATGGAATTTTGATATTGAACTTGATAAAACAAACAGAATATTTGATTTCGCAGTTTTTGAGAAAACTAAAAACAAAATTTTTATAATTGAAACTAATTATTATGGTGGCGGAGGTTCA
>CAYWQG010000069.1:0-1849 GCA_964460635.1 Candidatus Woesearchaeota archaeon
GGATTTATCAAAAAATAAGAACATAAAAATAAAACATATAAATCATGATAGGCCTTATTTAGAAAGAGTATCTTGGGAGAGAAATATTCTCTTAGAAACTTTGAGAAGAAGAGTTCCAGTAGAGAATCTAATAATTGATGACTTAACTTTTGGTGACTCCCCATATATTAAAATGTTAAGGAAAAAAATAAAAAGCTCTTTATTTAAATAATAAGATGAAAATCTATTTTGTAAGACATGGACAATCAGAAGCAAATGTTAGTGAGAACTATAATCTTGCTGATACTCTCTTGACAAAAATTGGGCATGTTCAAGCAGAGCGAACTGCTAATTTTTTCAAAGACAAAAAAATAGTTAAAATTTTCTCAAGCGATCTGATAAGGGCAAGGGACACTACAAGAAAGATATCCAGAAAAACATTAATTCCAATAATCTTTAGAGATGATTTGAAAGAAGTAAATAAAGGAATTTTCGAAGGAAAACCTAAGATTGATGAAGAGAAGGCTATCAAAAATTCTGGAGAAGATTCTCTAAGATTTAAACCAGAAGGTGGAGAGAGTGATTATGATGGTTATGAGAGAGTATCAAGATTTATTGAAGAATTAAAAAATATGCACATTAAAGGGGACATTGTGATTATTTCGCATGGGGGATTGATTACTTTATTTTTACTTTCTTTACTTAATTTTCCTATTGAAGAAAAGAAATATTTTGGGGTCAAAAATTGCTCAATTAGTGTAGTGGATGTCGATGAAGAATGGAATGTTACAGATCTTAAAGTAAATGATCTTACCCATATTGTTAGCCAGTCTCTTGAATATCTTTCAAAACATAAATAGAGTTACCCATCTAAAATATATTTATCATAAATTGAAGCCTGAAAGGGCTCTCTTTCTAAACTAGCATAAAAATCTCTCTCGAATTCTAAATCCATTTTATTTTTTAAAATAGTAGATTTTCTATTAAACCCACATTTACTCAAATCAATCATAAAAAATAATCTTGATAACTTTCTTACTAAATCATAAAAGGCCATATCTAAATCAAAAAATTTTAAACTTATTCTCCCAACACTATCGTAAAGCTCCCTCCGAACTAATAATCCAAAAACAGAATCTAACTCATTTTCAAAATTATAAGAAATCTCTTTAATTTTAACTTTCCCAAAAATATAAGGGTGCTCCTTGAATCTATTAAAAAAGTCTAAATCTTTTTTTAATTTACCAACCAGACCCCTATCAGAAGGGTGAATAAAGAGTAGCCATCCTCTTTTATTCATCTGATCATTAAATCTTGAAGGATTATTTCTAAATTCTCTATAGTTTTTTTTATTTAAGATTATTATATTTATTTCATTTTGTTTATTAAAAGACATTTTCTTTTGAGATTTAGGAAATTCTTTCGGGTCAAGTAACTTTTCTATCTCTGACAGATCTTCCAACCTTTTCGGTTTATATGTCTCTAAAAATAACCGGGGCTTTTGACATTCAATTATTTGTTTTTTCATCATTTCTTATTAAATTTTTATTTGATTTAATATCTTTTCAATGTTTATAGTATTTAAAGATATATTTAATTCTTTTGTGCTCTTGAGATTTGCTATTTTTCTCAACTTAGAAATAATTATTTCCAGCTTAATGCCTTTTGTATTGGGATAAATTTAGTCGATAGGCTCTTCTTGTTGAATAAAATTTGTCATATTTTAATGCAACCAGATCTACTTGGGTGTTTTTATCAGGTTGATTCTTAATAAAATTTCCTTTTCTAAGAATTATATTCAAGGACAATTACTAGATTTTTCTAATTACCATTCTGTAAATTAAAAAATCAAAACTTCTTTTTAAAGGTT
>CAYWQG010000070.1:0-1842 GCA_964460635.1 Candidatus Woesearchaeota archaeon
TTGTATGAAAATATAATTTATAGGGACATAGTTCGAAGGTTTAATCCAAATTTAACAACTTCCATAAAAGAAATTTCAATTTATCTTTTGTCAAATATTTCCTCTGACGTCAGCTTAAGAACCCTTTCAAAAATATCAGGAATAAAAAATTTGGGGGTTTTAAGTGAAATTTTTGCTTCTTTTGAAAAGGCCTTTTTATTTTTTAGGATAAATAAATTTGATTATTCAGTAAAAAAACAAATTCAGAATCCAAAAAAGGTTTATTCAATTGATATCGGTTTTCCGAATAAATTAGGTTTTAAGTTTTCTAAAAATTCTGGAAATGTTTTAGAAAATTTAGTCGCAATATCCCTTAAACAGAGAGGTCTTAACATTTATTATCATAGAGAAAAAACAGAATGTGATTTCGTGATTCAGGAAAAGAACAAGATAACAAAAGCCATCCAGGTTTGTTATAAATTAGACGATAAAAATAAAGAGCGGGAAATAAAAGGGCTTCTTGAGGCAATGGATAAGTTTAAATTAAAAGAAGGTCTGATTTTAACATACGACGACGAATTTAAAATGAAAAATAAAAAAATAAAAATAAAACCTGTTTGGAAGTGGTTGTTGGAAGATAAATTTAAATACCTAAAAAGAAGTATAATTATACCTAAAAAATAAAAAGATGATAACAAGAAAACAACTGGCGATTTTGAATATTTTTCAGAAGAATGAATTCGAAAAGATTAGCTGGAAGCGTTTAAAAGAATTGTCTGATAATAAGTCTAGTTCAGTTATTCAGAATGCGGTTAAATCTTTTTTAAAAGAGGATTTAATCTTTGAGGAAAAAATCGGAACCTCCAAACTTTATAAATTGAATTTGGATAACCCAAAAATATTTTCCTATTTTGAGATTTACAATAGGGAAAATTTATCAAAAAAAATATTAAGCTCAATTAAGGAATTAGAAGACGGATTAGACAAACACATTCTTTTTTATTCCATTGTAATTTTTGGGTCTTATTCTTCTGGGAAACAAAATAAAAATTCTGATTTAGATGTAGCAGTTTTTATAGAAAGTGGGGCTAAGAGAAAGATTGTAGAGGCGGTGTTTAAATCAATGGAGTTAAAATCTGCTCTAAATATAGACGGTCATGTAATAGCACAGAAAGAGTTTTTAGAAATGTTGAAAGTTGATTATGAAAATTTGGGTAAAGAGATAGCAAGAAAGCATTTAATATTGAAGAACCCCGCGATATTTTATTCTTTAGTTAAAGAAGGAATTAAAAATGGATTTAAAGTATAAGCTTTATTTAGAAAGGGCGAATAATGAAATAAAGTTTGCAGATATTAGTTTTATGATTAGTAATAAAAAAGAAATTCAATTAAATACTTTTAAAATAGACCGGCCGGAAACATATTATAGTGCAGTTATTTCGCATGCTTATTATTGTATTTTTTATTCCGCCAAAGCATATTTAGAAAAGAAGGGCATAAAAACAAATGTACCCGAAGAACACAGAAAAACTTATTTGGAGTTTAGGCGATTAGTTATTCAGGGGATTATAGATAAAGAACTTTTGAGAATTTACGACGAAGTTATGATAAAAGCAGATGATTTATTAGGTATCTTTAAATCAGAAAAAAAGAAAAGAGGAGAATTTACTTACAAAAAACTATCTCAGGCAAATAAAAATCCTGCTGAAGAATCATTAAAGAGGGCCAAATTATTTTTTAGAACAATTTATAATCTTCTAAAAAAATAATAAAGAAAGAAGGAATTGAAAAAAGGTCTGATTTTAACATACGACGATGAAGAGGAAGAATTCAAAATGAAAAATAAAAAAATAAAAGTAAAAC
>CAYWQG010000071.1:0-1705 GCA_964460635.1 Candidatus Woesearchaeota archaeon
CGCTGTTATATTCGTCTGACCAACGGGAAGACCTAAAATTTAGTGCAACGTTCCGAAGGAAAATTTTGAGTTCGAGACGCCGATTTCTTTGTATTTGGAAATAATATTTTTTTTGGTGGGCAATGTATTAGAGAGATGCGCGCTTTTTTGTTTCTTTTTTTCTTAAAAAAAGAAAATGGGGATTTCCATCTTTTTGCCTTCTTTTTTCTAGAAAGAAGATTTTTATTCAGATATCATTTCAAATATTTCTTTTTCAATTCGAGAAAAATCTTTGCGTTATCCTTAGCATCTTCTAAAGCATCGTGAGTAAGATTTCTTTCACGTAATAAATCAATTTTAGCCTGTAAATCTTTATTTAACCCCTTATTTAGTGAATTTAAATTTTGAGAATTATAACCTAAGGGATTCTCATTTAAAAAATGCCAAAAATACCAACACACAAACATCCAATCAAAACCATTATTGTCCGAAATGAAAACAGGTTTACCTGAGGAGTTCTTTAGAATCCAGTCCTTAAATTTTTGCATTGCTTTTTTTGCATCCACTGTATCTGTTTCATTTACAAATTGTCTTCGATTTGGATCAACTTTTTTAGATATTGGTTTAATGTTTATTTTAAAAGTTTTGTTTAATTCTTCATCTACTATTACTGCCCCTAATGATGTCATAGAATAATCTCCAGGTATTGGACCATTTGCTTCGATATCAACCATCATATAAGTTTTCATTTCAAATTATCTCCTTATTAAAAAGATGGATTGCTTGCCAACGCGACTTTTTGATTTTTGGATCAAAATAGACATTATAACATAAAAATTTTTCATCTATATAAAGCTCTTCAATCACACAAGGATATAATTTAGTTAAATCTTTAACTCTAACAAATGGAGAAATTTTAAATATAATCGGAGTTTTTGGATGTAGCTTTCTAAGATTTAAATAAAGCTTATCAGTTCTAGGACATGTTTTAAAGGGGTTTATATTCTGTTTTTTTATTGGATGAGATAAATTTTCTCTCCAATCAACATCAACATAAATAGCATCGAAGTTACCCAATTCTTTTAATCCATTAAAGTTTTCAGCATTAACATTCTTAAATTCCACGTTCTGATTAACTTTAAAAAGAAGAGCATTATCCCTTGCATCATTTAATCTATCGTCATTAATATCAATAGCAACCACTTTATGTTTTTTTGCTAAAATAATACTTTTTAACCCTGCGGCACAGCAAATTTCGAGTACTCTACCTGAATCAATATAATCAGACAAATGTTCTGTTTCTTTTTCCCAAGACCCCATAAAGAGAGCCTCCAAATCTCCTTTTATTTTAGAGATTTTTTTAGGATAATTCGGAAACCTTTCTTTTAGAATATTTTCCATTTTTTCTCGAGTAAAATCAGGAATTTCATAAGATTTTTTTGCAATAATTACACCATTAATTCTTATTTCATTATCTTTTTGTTCATTAACTAATTTTCGAGCTACCTCTAAATCTCCTTTAGAAATTCCTTCTGAAACAGGTATTCGAGAAATTACATAAAGATTTTTTTCTAGGTTATTCTGATTTTTCCAAAGTTTAAAATTTATTTTTCCCTTAAATAACTTATCATAGACTATGTTTATTTTATTATATTTTGAAACTAATTCTTCAAAATTCTCAGAAGTAAACGCACCTAATGTCCATTTGCCAAATATTGATTTATGA
>CAYWQG010000072.1:0-1690 GCA_964460635.1 Candidatus Woesearchaeota archaeon
AAAATGTATTTTTTATTTTAGAATTAAAATTGTAAAACTTTAGCTGGATAAAAAACTCCTGCGAAGAATAAAATTACTGTTATCGCCAAAGATATCCAAAAACATACTCCAAACTCTTTTCTCTTTATTTTTATTCCTACAAATGCGAAAAGGATTCCTATTGCTCCGAAGAACCAAAAGATTGAAGTCTTTTGTAAACTTTGTACGAGAACAGAATCTAAAAACCTTGCGAAATAAATTGCACCTACAACTATTAAACCTTCACCGAAAAGAGAAAGATCACCAAAACTTTTTTTTACGTTTCCTTTAAAATTCTTGTCCCTCTTTTTTTCAACCAATTTCTTTACCATAACTTAATTATACAAAATTCTCTTTTTATATCTTTCTATTTTTTTGATTTAAATATTTTAATAAAATATAAAAACTTAATGTAACCAGATTAGTTATGAAGAAATCTGTTAGACTATATATTTCAGGAAATGTTCAGGGCGCATTTTTTATGATTTTTATAAAAGACAATGCGGAGAATTTAAATGTGAAAGGTTTTACGAGGGCTTTGGAGGATGGACGGGTAGAAGTTTTTTTAGAGGGAGATTCCGATGCGGTGAATACGATGATTGATCTTTGTAAAAAAGGGCCGAGGCATTCAATTGTTAGGGATGTTCAAATGAAGAGGGAAACTTTCCAAAGTTTAAGATTGTTTAAAATACTTCACTATTGATTTGAAGGAAAATATTTTTATTTGTTTGAATAAATAATTTAATGAGAAAAAGCTTAAACTAAATTACAACTAACATCAGAATTAAAAATGTAAGTTTTTTTATAACAAAAATAAAGTTCTTTATTATTTTCTTTACAATAATTACAATCTTCATTTGGTTTTTTACAGAGGCCGTCTCTTTCATAAAAAGTAAAATCTAATGGAAGTCTTTCACATAATTTTGTTGTCAATTTATCTAATGTTTCTTGCATGATTAATAAAAGGGATATATTTATTTAAAGATTTCTCTTAATCGAGTAGGTTATTATATAGAATTAACTTTTTTAACATCTTGTTTAATCATTTTAACAATTTCAGGAAATTCAGATATTTTAAAATGCCCATTTTTACTTTCAAAAATTATAATATTTGCATTTTTTAATTTTTTTCTATATTTTTCTGCATGAGAAACTGGAACAACATCATCATCTTTTGAAAACATTAGGTAAAGATTTTTAGAATTTTTTTCGAGTAAAGATAAATTTGATTTTAATTTAAATCCGCCGACTAAATCCTCGTCCTCTAAACTATTATCAAAAGGCGGACAAATTAAATAAGTTGAAAGAACTTTTTTAGGAAACTTATTTTCTGATAAATATTTTGCGAGAAAAACTCCACCTAATGAGGAACCTATTAAGATGATATTGTCTTTTAATTGAGGAAAGTGTCTTTCAAAATGAATTTTCCATTCCTTATATTTAGCATTATCTTGCAAAGGCATGCGAGGCTTGATAATTTCAAAATCTTTACTAAGTTTCCTTTTGAAAAATTCATCATTCCATTTAACTTTTTTCTTAGTTGAAATATTTCTTGTTTTTAAAAAATCTAAATAATCTTTCTTGTTTTTGAAAGTCATTCCGCCATGAATCATAAATATCTGAATTTTCTTTTTCATATTTTAATTAAAATGATTAAAGTTTATTAAATTAT
>CAYWQG010000073.1:0-1634 GCA_964460635.1 Candidatus Woesearchaeota archaeon
AGGCCTATCATGATTTATATGTTTTATTTTTATGTTCTTATTTTTTGATAAATCCGTGAGATTAAAAATTTTGTTTAACTTCCATCTTAAATCAGAATCTTCCGAACCCCAAACGAAAAATTGTTCAGTATATCCTCCAACAAAATCGAAAACGTTTTTTGTTATAAAAATTGAACCTCCATGAGCTGTTCCAGGAGGCTTATACTCAAAATAATATTTGTCTTTTTTTAGAGTCTCAAAAGAATATTTTAGATATTCTTGATATATCTGAACATCTTTTCTAATTCTGCAAAAGGGGGAATAAGGATAATAAAATTTCATAATCTTTTCCAAGAAATTTTTATCTTCAAAGAGTATATCTGCATCTGTAAAATAAAGGAAATAGTTCAAAGCGATAAATCTTCCCATATTTCTCACTTTCCCAGGACTATAAAGAATTTTCCCATTAATAAGAAAGATTTTTTCGGAAATATACTTTGCCTCAAATTTTCTGGCTATTTTATCATAGAATTTATTTCTTATGTATTGTTCAGAGATTATTATTTCAAAATCTTTAAAACTCTGTTTTTTTAATGATTCAATAGACCTTTTTATAGAATTAAGAAAAAAATTTCCATAAACAGGATAAATAATACTTAATTTTTTGGGAAGGGAGAATTTCTCTTCTTCAAATTTTTTTCTATAAATAAGTTTGCTTATTCTATTCAACTCTGTTCTATCATACTCTTCAAAATATCTTTTGACATCTCCTTTTGATTTTATGAATCTCTTTGGGTAAATTTTCAATATTTTTATCATTTTAATCTTCAACCATCCCTATTTTTCTTATAGGATTTCCTACATAAATAGTATCTGGCTCTATATCTCTATTTACTAGCGAACCTGCACCAATAATCGAATTTTCTCCAACTTCAATTCCCGGTAAAATTATTGAACCCCCTCCAACCCAAGATCTTTTTCCAATATAAACTTGGTTTATGTATCGTCTTCTCGTAATTTTATCATGATAGGATGTATATATCTTCACATCGGGAGAAATTAAAGAAAAATCATCTATGATAATCTCTGCAGAATCCTGAAAACCACAATTATAATTGATGAAGACTTTTTTTCCAAGATATATATTATATCCTCTAGAGAATCTAAATCCTTGTTTAATCATCGTATTTTCTCCGATAAATCCTAAATTTCTAAGGAGGATTCTCTTTAAAAATCCTTCTTTCTCCATTGAAAAATAATCTACAAGATTCTGCCTCATCCAAGATATCTTTTTATTTTTTAAATCCCTTATTTCATGTTCTTCTACGAATTCTTGTAGTTTTGAATTCATCTCAAATTTCTCCGAAAAGTCTCATCCAAAATTCTCTCCAGAAATGATTTATATCCCTTTCCTTTCGAACTTTCTAATTTACTTTTGTGTCCCCCAAGATACTCATTGAACCTCAATGCCTGATATAAAAGAAAAATATCTAAATCAAGGGGATCTATGTTTTTATTTTTAGATAATAATGACACATATATTTTATTTTTTTCGAATAAAACATTATTCCTTAAGGTATTAAAAAAATAGAGCCTTGAAAAATCCTCTAATTCAAAATTAAGATAACAAGTCTCAAAGTCGGTAATAAAAATAT
>CAYWQG010000074.1:0-1633 GCA_964460635.1 Candidatus Woesearchaeota archaeon
ATGTTTATAATATTTCAGTGAATCATGCAAATGCAGAAAAAACTGAGATGACAAAAGAAGATTTAATAAAATTAAAAGAAGCATTATTAAATTCTGTAGATCCAATAACCTCTTGTACAAAATACGGTTGTGAATCTGTCGCATTAATATGGTTAAATAATGAAGAAAACTTAATTCTAAATAACTTAGATGAATTTGTTGAAATTGAAAAAAATAAACAAGGGGAAGTAAAATTAAAACTAAGTAGATTAAAAAGTTTTTTAGAAAATTATAATTTTGGAGAAATCGAGGACAAAGAATTTAAGCTAACAAATTTTGATTTATCTGAAAAAGAAGAAGATAAGAATAAAATTCAAGTTATATACAAGAAAGGAAAAATAATTTTGGAGAAATAAGATGCAAAAAATCCTACAATTTAAATTGAGTGGGAAGTTTGCTCATTTCAAATTCCCATTTACAAGTCCTAATTTTTTGAAGAAATCTTTTACAATCCCCCCCCGGACAACGATTTTGGGTCTCTTGGGGTCAATAATTGGATTAGATGGATTTCAACAATATGGAGATGAAGCAAAAGAGCCGGAATATTATGAAAAATTGAAACACATTCCAATAGCAGTAACATTAAACAAAATTCCGTCAAAAAAATTAATAAAATATAATTCGTTAAATAGTTTTGCAAATAATATATCAAAAAACCCAAATATAACTATTAAAGAAGAAATATTATTAGACCCAGAATACACGATAACTCTTTTATTAGATGATTCTATCGATAGAGATGTAAGGATTTTAGAAAATATTAAAGAAGGTAATGTTAAATCAAAATATCATATTTATCTTGGAAAAAATGAATTTTTTGCTAATATTAATGAGGTAGAAATTTATTCTTCCGAGGATTTTACACTTAAAGAATACAAGGAAATAGAAAAGTTAAGTTCAATTATACCTCTGAATTTACTAAATGACGGAATTGCTTATGAAAATTTGGTCTATGACAGTTTTAGTAGAAACATTAATTTTTTTGAAAAAAGATTGAAAACAGAACGATGCGAAGTTGGGTATTTTATTTTTGGGAAAGACAAAGATGATGATGAGATAGACTATATTAAATTCCAGAAACCAGTTGAACTTCTAAATCTTAATAATAATTTTTATTATTTTTTTAAAAATGAAAAATGAAATTTTTTTTAATGATTTTAAGTTTGTTAATGATAAAAATTATTTATCTGGGCACCGAAGAGAAAACAATTTTGAAGGACTATTTGAACACTCAAAAAAAGTTTTAGATTTTTTTAAAAAATTTGTAAATGAAAGACAGATAAAGTTTAACTTTGAAGGATTGAGTGTGGAAAAATCGAAAAAATTAATAAATTATTTGGAAAAGATAATATTTCTACATGATATAGGAAAAGTAAATAGCCACACTCAAAAGTATTTTCTAGGAGAATTGGATTCTTCTTTAGAAACAAGTCATTCAGATATTAGTTTTATAATCACTTTGTTATATTTTTATGACGATATTATCGTTTTGAAAGATAATAGGTTGGATAAACAAAATAGGAAAGAAACCCATATTTTTACAGAATATCTTATTAGTTTTATCTATGCTATTTATTTCCATCATTCAAGTTTA
>CAYWQG010000075.1:0-1603 GCA_964460635.1 Candidatus Woesearchaeota archaeon
AAAGATGCTCAAAGAAATAATATACTCGCAGCGAAAATGGTCTCCGATATTATAAAAACAACCTTAGGACCTAAAGGGATGGATAAAATGCTTGTTTCTCCGACGGGAGATATAATTATTACAAATGACGGGGTTACGATTTTAAGGGAGATGCAAATTGAACATCCTGCGGCGAAGATGATGGTAGAAATTGCAAAGACGCAGGAGAAAGAAGTTGGTGATGGAACGACGACGACAGTTATGTTTGCGGGAAAACTTTTAGAGAATGCTGAACATCTCTTAGATAAAAAAATACATCCAACAATCATTGCAAAGGGCTATAATCTCGCGATGATGAAAGCACAAGAAATTTTGAAAGAGATAGCTTTAAGAATTGACCCAGAAAATTATGATTTGTTAAGGAAGATAGCAACAACTGCTATGACTGGAAAGGGGGCAGAATTTTACAAAGAGAAATTCTCAGAAATAATCGTCAAAGCGGTAAAACAAGTTGAGGATAATGGAAAAGTAAATCTTGAAGATATAAAAATAGAAAAGGCGAAAGGAGATGATATGAATGAAACAGAATTAATTTTTGGAATTGTTTTTGACAATGCAAGAATTTCAGAAGAAATGCCTAAACAAATAAGGGAAGCGAGAATCGCCCTTATAGATTTTCCTTTGGAATTAAAGAACCCAGAGATTGATACGAAAGTCTCAATCTCCTCTCCTGAACAATTACAAGAATTCATAAATCAGGAAGAACAATCAATAAGAAATATGGTTGATAAGGTTAAAAATTCTGGAGCAAATGTTTTATTCTGCCAAAAAGGAGTTGATGATTTTGCACAATATCTACTCGCTAAAAAAGGACTTTATGTTTGTAGAAGAGTTAAGAAATCAGATATGGTTAAATTAGCAAAGGCAACAGATGGAAAAATAGTTAGTAATTTAGGGGAACTCAAAGAAAGCGAACTTGGAAGTGCAGGAGTTGTTGAAGAGGTCAAATATGGTGAAGATGATTTTACAGTTGTCAAAGAATGTAAAAATCCAAAAGCGTTAACGATTTTAATTCACGGGGGAACAGAACACGTTCTTGACGAAGTTGAAAGAGCTTTAGAAGATGGTTTGGGAGATGTAGCTTCCTCTCTAAAAGATGGATTAGTTTTACCAGGGGGTGGAGCGGTTGAAATGGAACTCGCTAAGAGATTAAGAGAATTCAGTGGAAGTTTAAATGGACGAGAGCAATTGGCCGTCGAAGAATTTGCATCAGCTTTGGAATTTATACCTTCAACTCTCGCAGAAAACGCAGGGATGGATCCAATCGATGTTTTAACAGAATTAAAAGCAGCACACGAACGAGGAGAGCTTTCCGCAGGTCTGAATTTATTCACGAATAAAATAGAAAATATTTTAGAGGCAAGAATAATAGAACCTTATAAAATAAAAAGTCAGGCAATAAACTCTGCTTCAGAAGTAGCGACGATGATTCTTAGAATTGATGATGTGATTTCTTCCAAAGGAAAAAACAGAGGAATGTCCTCGGCAGGAGAACTTCCTCCTGGAATGAATACTAACTTCTAAGAATTTTAAATAAACTTAATTATTAGATCTTGGGATTTCA
>CAYWQG010000076.1:0-1502 GCA_964460635.1 Candidatus Woesearchaeota archaeon
AACAATTTGGCAATTCTGTTTCAATTCCAGTTATCCAAAGAATTGCAGAAAATACGAGAAAGGCTTTAACAAATTAAATTATGTTTTTTCAAACTCAAAAACCCGAATTAAAAAAAAAATACGAGCATTTTTTAAAAATTGCTGGTTGCCTTTCCAATCTTTTTTCTGAATCAGATACCCCTTATTTGTATTACCGAGTTACGGAAAAAGTTTTTTGTCGTGCTTTTGAGGCAGAAGATTTATCAAGGAGTGACGTTTCGGTTGATGCTAAAAAAGATGCTATAGGTATCGGGTTAAAAACTTTTCTTGCAAACAACAACAAAACTTTTCAGAAAGTTGCTGAATTTAATAATGACAGACGAATTTATGAAAATCTATCTCATGAAAACTTAATAAAAAAAGTTTCAGAACTAAGAAATGCCAGAATTGAATTTACAGAAAACGCTCATGCTCTTGAAAATTTAATTTATCATTGCGTTGTAAGAGATAAGGGAAGATTTCTGATTTTTGAGGAGACAATGGATAAAGTTGATATTAGCAATATTAAAAATATCAAGACAAGAAAAGGCTCTATTGGTTTTGATGACGGTAAACATGATTATTCTTTTCTAGTTTCTAAAAGCACGCTGACAAAAAGATTTAGAACTGAACCGATTGTTTATGAGTTTAATGTTGAAATTCTAGAAGATCCGCTTTTGGAATTGAGAAAATTGCTTGAAAAAACAGATTTGCATTTTGAAAAAGAATCAAAAATAAAGCAAACGATTTATTTACCGTTGTATGGAAGAAATCAAACAGTTAAGGAAAAAAGTGGCCTAAATCAATGGAATGCGGGCGGACGAGATCGCCACCCTAATGAAGTCTATATACCAATTCCAGCGGAAATTCACAAAAATTATCCAAGTTTTTTCCCCGGCCGAGAAACGCCTCTTGATCTAAAATTACCAAATGGAAAGACAATGCAATCAAAAGTTTGCCAAGACGGCGGGAAAGCTCTTATGTCATATTCAAATCGTGAGTTGGGGCAATGGATTTTAAGAGATGTTTTAAAGCTCAAAGAAGGAGAACTTTTAACATATGAAAGATTGCAAATTTTGGGAATTGATTCAGTAAGAATTGATAAAATAGACAATTCTAATTTTGAAATCAACTTTTCTAAAATTGGAAGTTATGAGCAGTTTAAAAATATAGCCGAAAAAGAATAAGGAGTTTTGAAAAATGGAATTCACCCACAGCCCCTCTTCTATTTTTCAAAACAAAAAAATCAAATACAATAATAAAAAGCCCACCAAAAACGGAATAATACGGATAAATTTTTCAAAAATACGCAAGGCACGTTGCACTCTCACTCCGCTATCGCTCCGTTCGGCTCGCCTAACACAGTATATGCGGTTCGCTCGTTGCACTTCGCTCTCCCATATTTTGCTCCACTGCGTTCCGCAAAACATCGCATAGCCAAACCGTTATCAGTAAGATTTTTGAAGAAGAAATAAATATGATAA